>JAKAOJ010000028.1 GCA_021812205.1 Microcaldota archaeon | reverse complement strand
TGAAGTGGTGCGCGTGGATGGCGATTTCACAAGGGCGCAGAAGGAAGCCGAGCGCTATGCGCGCAGGAACGAGGCATTCCTTACTGGCGACTACTGCTACAGGAAAGAGGGACAGCGCATAATGGCGTATGAGATAATGACTCAGGTCCCTGACGCTACGCACATAATCGTCCCAGTGGGCAATGCGACGCTTCTAAGCGGCATCATAAAGGCGATTGGCGAGATGAGGGCTGCGAAGGCGCTGAAGCACACCCCTAAGATTGTGGCTGTGCAGGCTGAGCGCACAGAACCTTTCGTCAGGGCGTTCCTTTCTGGCAGGAGAGTAAGGTATGTCAGGCCTTCCACAAAGGCCGATGCTATAGCTGTAGGGTTCCCTACGTTCGGAGACGACGCAGCAGAAGGGCTGCGCAGGCTTGGAGGCGAGGCTGCAACTGTAACCGACCTCGAGATGAAGGCAGAGGCAAGACGCTTCTTCAAGGGGTATGGATTAGTGGCCGAGCTTGCCGGGGTTGCCAGCATAGCCGCGGCAAGGAAGATGAGATTCTCCAATGGCGACGTGCCTGTTGCTGTGGTGAGCGGCGGCAACGTATAAGCTTCTTTACTCTGGGTGGGAAAGCGCATCTAATGCTATTTATACGTGCACGTGCATAATGGGAGGTTGTGCCCAACATGGATGATGATGACGCCGGAGTGCCAGCCTGGATACTCTGCAACGACCTGCTTATAAAGCTGAAGAACGAGCTTGCAAATGAAGCAATACTTGCAGCGGAGCGGGAGATAAAGGAAGGCAGGATGGATGTTAAGGGGTCTGTGATAACGCAGCCAGACCGGCAGTCGGAGGGCGAGAACCTGCTCTTCGTTGTCAACAACCTGATTGGGGAGCGCGACGGAATACACGAGCGCTACGACCCATACATAAAGGAGCTGCAAGACAATCCATCAAAATTCGACAGCAAGACCGCCCAGCGCATAGAGTCGCTCCGCAAATTCTTACTTGCAGTCGACGAAATATACACTTTAATGCATTATTCTGGGGTGATGGGTGCATGGGCGGATGATGCGTCCATGCAGGTAAGAGAGAAAGACCCCTCTGCCATACTGGAAAAGACGCTGGCTTCAGGGCACGAGAGAGCAGAGGCAGCGCTCTTCGTGCTTTCCCTGAAGAGCTTTGCCAAGGAAGGCATACTATCCGATACAGAGCGACGCATGCTCGAGCGCGCAGCAGGGCATGCAACAGGCAGCAGCGAGCGCAGCCCTGGCTCATAATTATAGCGTTTTCTGCGCCACTTATGGTGTGATTGACTTGGGAGGAAGGTACAAGCTCATAATCTTTGACTTGGGTGGAGTGCTCATCAACTACAATGAATATGAGTACTACGCCTATTTGAGCTCAAAAACTAACATAGCCCCTGAGAAAATCAGCCATGCCTTCAAATCACTGCTGCCGCGGCTGGAATCTGGGAAGATTACCATGCGTTCCTTTGAGGCCATGGCCGCAAAAGCTGTAGGCCTGCCTAAGACAAAGCTGGAGTGGTCATACGCGTTCAAGCGCCTTGCAAGCAAGAACGTCAAGGTCGAGCAGCTGATAAAGAGGTTGCGCAAAATGTACAAGGTGGTGCTTCTTACAAACAACAACAGGAGCAGGTACGAGATTGCTGCCAGGGGCTATTTCAACCCGAAAATATTCGACAGGACATTCCTATCATTCATGATGGGGATGTGCAAGCCCCATGCCAACATATACCGGCAGGTGCTGAAGGAGATGCACGCAGAGCCTGAAGAAACCATATTCATAGATAACATGGAAGAGAACGTATCAGGTGCGCGCAGGCTGGGCATACATGGGATAGTTTTCACAAACTACAAGCAGCTTGTGCGCGAAATGAAGAAGATCGGCGTGATGTAATGACAATGCTATCATCGCTTAATGGTTTTGCCGAGAAGCTCCTGGCCGGAAGGTGGATGGCAGGCGCCGAGGTCCACAATGCGCTTGAAGTAGCAAGGAAGCTCAATGATCACGGCATGCGCGCGATAATAAACTACCTTGGGGAAGCATATACAGAACAGTACAAGGTGGAGCATGCAGTTGACACGTACATGCGCCTGATACGCTACATAGAGCAGACCAAATCATCGGCAGACATATCAGTCAAGATGACCCAGCTTGGCCTGCTCATTGGGAAAGACGTAGCCGAAAGGAATTACGCCGAGATACTGGCTGCGGCCAGGCGCGCCAAGGTGTTTGTCTGGGTCGACATGGAAGAATCAACATACGTCGACGACACCATAGAAATCTACACCTCGCATATGTACGGGGACATGTGCGGCATATGCATACAGGCTTACCTGAAAAGAAGCGAGAAGGACCTGCTATCGCTGCTGAAGCGCGGAGCCACAATCAGACTAGTGAAGGGTGCCTATACAAGCAGCAGGAGCAAGGGCTATGCCACGAGGGCCGAGGTAACGGACAACTTTGCCAAGCTGATGAGCCTGCTTTTCGGCAAAGGGCGGTCGTTCACCATAGCCACCCACGACCTTACAATGATCGATATGGCGCTCAAAGCCAACAAGACCGCCCACAAGGACGTCACATACGCGATGCTCAAGGGGATAAGGAACGGTTTCATCGAAGAGCTGGCGAAGCAGGGCGAAAAGGTCTCCGTCTACGTCCCTTTTGGGGAGGAATGGATTCCCTACTCATACAGAAGGCTTAAAGAAGCTGGGCATCTCAAACTACTATTACGGTCTTTATTCGAGAGAAAGGGTGCCTAAATGGAAGAGGGCGAGGAGAAGAAGTTCAAGCTCACGGCCAAGAAAGCCGATAACCTTACCGACTGGTACACGCAGGTAATTATCAATTCTGAGTTTGTGGACTACAGCGCAGTATCGGGCATGCTAGTTTACAGGCCAGATGCGTATTTTGCCTGGGACACAATAAAGGAAGTCACTGACCTAATGTTCAAGGCTGCAGGTGTGCAGGACGTATATTTCCCGCTGCTCATACCTGAGCGCTTTCTGGAAATGGAGAAAGAGCATGTGAAGGGCTTCTCACCCGAAGTGGCATGGGTCACGCATGCAGGCAAGACAGAGCTCAGCGAGCGCCTCGCAGTGCGCCCTACATCAGAAGCGATAATGTACGACAGCTTCGCCAAGTGGGTGCGGTCTTGGCGTGACCTTCCCATAAAGTTCAACATCTGGGCCAGCGTTGTCAGGTGGGAGTTCAAGCACCCTACACCGCTGCTCAGGAGCCGCGAGTTCCTATGGAACGAAGGGCACAGCGCCTTCGCCACCTCAGAAGAGGCAGAAGCAGAGCGCGATGTAATACTCGGCATATACCAAAAGGTGCTGCGTGACTATCTTGCACTTCCAGGGGTAAGGGGCAGGAAGACAGATACTGAGAAGTTCGCAGGTGCAGTGGCAACATACAGCATAGAGCACCTTATGCCTGACGGATGGAACATCCAGGGGCCGGACCACCACAGCGACGGGCAGAACTTTGCGAAGGCATACGGCATACAGTTCATAGACAAGGATGGCAAGAGGAAATACGCCTACCAAAACACATATGCCATATCCACAAGGGAGCTGGGCGCCATGGTGATGATGCATGGCGACGACAAGGGGCTCGTCCTGCCGCCAAAGCTAGCCCGCATACAGGTCGTAGTCGTTCCTATATACACCAATTTAAACAAGGCCGAAATACTTGATTATGCGGAGAAGGTCCGGGCCGCCCTGGGGAGCGACTTCAGGGTCTATGTTGACGCAAGGGACGAGTACTCGCCAGGATGGAAATTCAACGAATGGGAAATAAAGGGCGTGCCTGTGCGCATAGAAGCAGGCAAGCGCGAGCTGGAGGCGCAGTCGGTTGTAATAGTCAGGAGGGACACGGGAGCAAAGGAGCCTGTGCAGCTGTCGCAACTGAAGCCAGAGATCGCAAAGACCCTTGAGGCCATTCACGAGAACCTGTACAACAGGGCCAACGAGTTCATGAAAGCACACACCTTCAAAGTCAAGGACTACGACGAGCTGAAGAGCAAGGTAGGCAAGGGCTTCGCCCAGGCGCCATGGTGTGGCTCGGCGGAGTGCGAAGGCAAGATAAAGGACGAGACGGGTGCCAAGGCTACAAACATGCCTGATGAAGAGCAGGCAGCAGCCAAAGGGAAGAAGTGCATACGCTGCGGCAACGACGCCCAATTCATCGTTAACTTTGCAAAATCATACTGACCGCATATGCAGCATTCCGGCATCACCATAAGGCGGGCGCTGCCTTCTGACACAGGCACCACTAGGGAGCTCTACAACGGCCTCTACCCAGAGGAGCGGCACAGGAAGGAGCGGTTCCACTTGATGCGGACCGGTGCAGAAACGCTCCTGGCATACCATAACAAAGAGCCGGCAGGTTTCATAATGCTCTCCTACGTCAGCTACGGCCCCGGCCCTAAAGGATTCGGCTACATAGAAGAAATGTTTGTCAGGAAGCGCTACAGGCACCTCGGCATAGGGCGTATGCTGGTGCAGGCTGCGGAGGAATGGTTCGAGAAGCGCGGCTACATAACTCTGTTCCTGACCACCCCGCGGACGAACAAAGGCGCAATACTGTTCTACCGCAGGCTCGGATTCAGGAAGAGCAGGCAGGTCTGGATGACACGTGCCGCAGAGCAGCGAAAGCAATCGTAGAGCCTGAGCGTCACCTTATTAAAGCGAGGCGGGCAAATAGGTAACGTTGCCAGCCCCGTCGTCTAGCGGCCAAGGACCGCGGGCTTTGGACCCGCGTACATCGGTTCGAATCCGGTCGGGGCTACGGCTTTATATATAAATCACAGCAGGGAACCAAATGATAATTGCCTGGTACTACCTGGTAATAATCTCAGCAGTGCTCATGAGCACCGCTACGCTAGTCGAGAAGCTCGCACTGAGGAACGAGCACGCATCTGCATACAGCAGCGATGCCACCCTCCTTATAGCAGTGGTGTCATTGCTGCTCATACCATTGGCCAACTTCAACATCACCATCCAGGAACTGCTTGTCATGTACGTCATGAGCCTCACCTCAACAGCGACATACCTTCTGACCGCCAGGACGTACAAGCATGGCGACGTATCAGTCGCAAGCCCGGTCCTAAGCACGCTTCCATCGGTATTTACTGTGCTTTTGGCCTTCATCTTCCTGCGCGAAAGCCTGAAAGTCAGCCAGTACCTATTCATCGGCGGCCTTGTCGGAGTTGCATACCTGCTGCTATTCAAAGGCGGCAAAGGCCCTACCAGATACTTCGAGCGCATGCGCTACGTCAACTCCCTAATAGTTACTACGGTACTCATGG
>JAKAOJ010000027.1 GCA_021812205.1 Microcaldota archaeon | reverse complement strand
ATGGAAGTTACCCGCCAGGGCACGCTTATGCATACGCAGCGCATAAAGGGCCTTGGCGGCTTGCCTGTAGGCTCTTCCGGCAAGGCGATAGTGCTTATGTCGGGCGGCATAGACTCGCCCGTAGCTTCGTACTACGCAATGAAGCGCGGGCTCGCGCCGATTTACCTGCACTTCCACGCCTTCGGCAGCAACGGCGATGTGCGCGGCACGAAGATAGACGAGCTGCTTGAGACGCTCGCCATGTACTCTGGTCGTACAAGGGCATACTACGCACCATCCCACATCTTCCAGAGCATAGCGATGAGGCTGCCGCATAGCCTCGAGCTGGTGCTGTTCAAGCGCTTCATGCTGGAGTGCGCAGAGGCCATAGCTGCCAAGGAGCATGCAGTGGCGATAGTCACCGGCGAGAGCCTGGGCCAGGTGGCCTCGCAGACCGTGCGCAACCTTGCTGCTTCAGAGCAGGGTACTAAGTTGTTCATCATGCGCCCCCTGATAGGGATGGACAAGCTCGAGATAATAGGCTCGGCTAAGTCCCTAGGCACATATGCAGCCTCAATAAAGCCGTATAGGGACGTCTGCTCCATACGCGCAAGGGACCCTGCAACCGCTGCATCACGGGAGCAGGTCGCAGCCCTATATGAGAATTCTGGACTCCGCCAGGCGGTCCATGAGACGCTTGAGAAAACCTCCGCGATCGAGGTCGGTACTAAGCCAGCCATGCAGTCGTAGGGCGCCTGCGCACGTTTTTTAAAGTTTGGCATTCCAATAGCCGTTGAAAGCTAGGTGTGAAAATGGCAGAGAAAAAGATGGTAGTTACGATAGATCCGAGTATGCAGTACTCGAGGCAGCTACACTACGCTGAGATGCATTCTGGATGGCACATATTCAGGGCCGTCTACTGGAGCATCTACATACTGTTCGTTGGCCTTATACTGTATACGGGGAGCAACATGTCCCTGCAGCAGTTCTTCGGCACATCGATAATGCTGCTCGCGCTGTTCTATATAGTATACGGGTTCAGCACCTCGCTGCACCTGAAGCTTATGAAGAGGTACGCTTGAGCGTACCCCTTCATTTTTTGTTTTTCTTTACGTTTTTATACTTATAAGGTAAAGCTATACCTGTACTGTATCTGTGCCCCTTTGCTCGGACGCTATTCCTTGCTGCGGGCCTAGACTGATGACCGATTGGTAGCATGCGGAACATATACGAGACGCGCCACTACAAGCTGCTAATACTGCTGCCGCTAGCGCTGCTCTTCATAAGCCTATATTTTATACCAAAGATAAGCCTGGATTCCTCGCTTGCCGGTGGTGTCAGCGTCACGCTCACTACGCACAGCACCGTAAATGTGGAGAACCTCACCTCTGTGCTTGCTGCGCGCATACCTGACACGCAGGTGTCTCAGTCCTCAGTTGGGGGCGTCACAAGCATACTTGTCACGTTGCCGGCCAACAGGAGCCTGTCCAACGCCAACGGCGAGCTCCTTGCAGTGTACAACCAGTACGCCAACTACACAAGCGCCACAGTGAGCGCGGAGACGCTGCTGGCGCAGCTGGCATCACAACCCAGCAACTCCACAGCAAAGGCACTGCTTTCTGCAGTGCAGGCGAACCAGACGAAATATCTTGCGGCAATTAACTCGCATTTCTCTGCAGAACTGGCATACCTGTCGCCATTCATAAACCCTGCCCAGATAGCATATAATGCAAGCAGTGCGCAGTCTGTGCAGTCAGCATCGCAGGCCGTGTACACTAACGCGTCGGCTGCATATAAGGCGGAGGTTATGGCACTGCTAAGCTCGCATGTGAGCTTTTCGAACTACTCATACGAGGATGTGACGCCTACGCTGGGAAGCTACTTCCTAAGCCAGGTGCGCGGCATAATAATAGCCGCCTTCATACTCGTCGCTATAGCTGTGTTCTTCATCTTCCGCACTCCTATACCATCCCTGGCCGTAGTTTTCGGCGCTGCAAATGACATAATAGTGGCGCTCGGGGCGATGGGGGCCTTCCATATACCGCTCGGGGTGGCTTCAGTGGGCGGCATACTGATGCTTATAGGTTTCTCTATCGACACAGACTTGCTGTCCTCGATACGCATACTCAAGCGCACAGAGGGCACGCCGACAGAGCGTGCAATGTCAACTTTCAAGACAGGCGTCACGATGACGAGCACTGCAATACTATCGTTCGTCACGCTGTTCGTGATATCATACATAGCATTCATACCGACATACATCGAGATTTCAGGGGTGGTGCTTTTCGGTCTGCTTGCAGACATACTCACAACGTGGTGCGGCAACACTGTCATGGTGGTCTGGTACAAGAAGCGCAGGGATAAGATATGAGCAACGCACTCTCTTACTTCAAGGACAGGCGCATACTCGCGCTGTTAGTGATATTCATAGCGCTCCTCGCGCTCGACCTGCACTACGGGCTCCACTTCGGGGTCGAGTTCATGGGCGGCACGAACATACCGGTGACGCTGCAGCACGCGGTAAACTCCACAGAGATGGCTTCGCTCTTATCCGACCTGGATCAGCGCGTATCGACCTTCGGCCTCAAGCAGGTAACCGTAGAAGGCATAGGGAATTCCGAGGTCTACATCACCATACCATCGGTCAGCCCGTCTGAGATAAACAGCACCATATCGATAATAGAGAGCCAGGGCAGGTTCCAGGGCATAGTATCCGGCAGGGAAGCGATCAACGGAAGTGAAATCCTGCAGGGCAGCATAGGCCAGGTGCCGCCGATACTCTCCAACGGCACCGTAGAATGGGAGGTAACGTTCTTCATAAAGCAGAGCGCTGTCAACAAGTTCGCCAAGGTGGTCTTCGGACAGGCCAACCAGCCGCTGTACATGTTCCTTGACAGGCCGTCAAACACAATAATACTGATAAATTCATCGATAATGGCCAACCAGTCGCTTGGGCTGTCGCAATCCGCCGCCCTCGCAGCCATGCGCTCCGCCCTGGCATATGACGCCGGCGCCATACCAGTAATAACTGTCTCGCCTGGCAACGTGAGCGAGAGTTCCGCGCTCTCGTTCCTCTCTGCGAACATAGGCAAGTACAACCAGATACTGGCGAGCAGCAACCTGGCTCCCTCGCTGCTTTCACGTGCCCGTGCGCTTAACTACACAGTCAAGCTGGAGAGCAACGCAAACATGACGCCTTCGTACTTCCAGGCCTCGATAAACAGCACTGTAGTCAATATATGGCCCATGGTCGGCCTCCTTGCCTCGCCTCTGCTCAATCCGTCGGTGACGAACGGTACAGCTGGAGACAGCTACCTCATATCAGGCGTCGCTCCGTCCAGCCTTCCAACCACGAGGAAGCTTGCCTATGCAGCAAACCAGACGAAGACCATCGCCAGCATACTCAGCGGCGGGGCGCTGCCTGTGAGCGTAATAGTTGGCACTCCGACAAGCACGGCACCAACCCTGGGCAAGAACGCGCTCAACATCAGCGCGATAGCGCTCATAACTGCAGTAACGCTCATATCCGTCTACATAACGATAAGGTACAGGCGCATATTCCTAGTCGTGCCTATACTCCTGACAACCCTAATGGAGCTGTTCATAATAGTCTCAATCATAGGGCTGGTGGGCACAATAGACCTTTCTGCGTTCGCCGGAATGATAGCGGTCGTGGGAACTGGCGTTGACGCGCAGATAATAATAACGGACGAGATGCTGTCAAGAGGTGCCTCTGTCACTACAACGAAGAGCGTGCTCGGCAAGGCCTTCTATATAGTGTGGGCCGATGCCCTGCTCCTGATAGTGGCCATGATGCCGCTGTTCTTCTCCACGTCCCTTGTGGACGTCATAGGCTTCTCCGAGTCGACGATAATAGGCGCGCTTATGGGCGTGCTCATAACCCGGCCTGCATACGGCGCCATCCTAGGAAGGCACTTCAAGGAGGGTGATTGATATTCTGAAATACTGCCCGACCTGCAGCAGGTCGACCAACGACGCACGATTCATAGGCGAATTCTGCGAGTTCTGCGTGATAGACAAGATAAGCGCAGGCATACCTGGCAATGCCCAGATAGACAGGTGCAGGAGCTGCGAACGCATACGCACGCCTGAAGGCTTCGATGATTTCAGCTTCGAGGCGCTTGCAGAATCGCTGAAGCACGAACTGCACCTGGGCGAGTGCGAAGTGAAGGTCACGAGCTTCGACACGCACACAATGCAGGCCATCGCCAGGATAACGTGCGACTACGAGAATGACAGGGTCACGTTCGAGAAGCCTGTTCACATCAGGTTCAGGCGTATGATGTGCCAGAGGTGCTACAGGCAGAGCTCGGGCTATTACGAGGCGCTGGTGCAGCTCCGTGGCGCCGAGCGGGCGGTAGAAGCCATCTCTGAAAGCATTACGAAATTCGTAGAATCAAAGGGAAGCTTCCTGTCGAAGACAGAGAAGGTGCAGGGTGGCTACGATGTATACATAGGCGACAAGGAAGTGGCAAACCAGTACTTCATGCTCCACAGGAAGCTGAAGCTCACCCGTTCGTACAAGCTCTTCGGCGTGAAGAAGGGAAAAAAGCTCTTCAGGAACATCTACGCCCTTCACCTGTAGAGCGGCAGAGTGCAGCGATGAAGCGGTTAATCGGTTAATACGATAGCTTAAGCGATCGCTCAGCTATTTCCTTGAGCACCGTGTCTGCGAACTCGCCCAGCTTGACGCCGTACTTCTGGGTGCCGTTGCGGCTCCTCACCGCGACGGTGTCGTTCTCCATCTCCTTCTTGCCGACCACCAGTATGTATGGCACCCTCTGCATCTGCGCATCGCGTATCTTGTAGTCGAGGGTCTTGTCAGACGCATCGAGCTTGGCGCGTATGCCGCGCTTCCTAAGCTCCTTGTATACCTTCTCGGCGTAGTCTGCCGCCTGCTCTGATATCGAGAGAACCCTTACCTGGGATGGCGCTAGCCATGTCGGGAATTTGCCCTGAAAATGCTCTGTCATGACTGCCGTGAAGCGCTCCAGCGAGCCGAGCACTGCCCTGTGTATTACCACCGGCATGTACTGTTTGCCGTCCTCGCCTGTGTAGGAAAGCTCGAACTTCAGCGGAAGCTGGTAATCCAGCTGTATGGTTGCGCACTGCCAAGCCCTGCCAGCCGAGTCGAACACGTCGAAGTCTATCTTCGGGCCGTAGAAGGCACCCTCGCCCTCCTTCACCTCGTACGCCAGCCTGTTGACCTTCAGCGCTTCCTCCAGCGTGGCAGTCGCCTTGTCCCAGAATGCCTTGTCACCCATGTGGTTCTCCGGCATCGTCGACAGCTTTGCAGTGAACTTAAGCTCAAATGTGTCATATACCTCCTTGACGAACTTCAGCAGCGATGCCAGCTCATCCTTTAGCTGGTT
>JAKAOJ010000026.1 GCA_021812205.1 Microcaldota archaeon | reverse complement strand
AGTCAACAAGCCCTTCGAGTTCGTGAAGACCGAGCCTGCACTGCCGTTCACGATAGACGACAAGAGCAGCTTCGTAGTGGCATTCTTCATAAAAGCGCCGGCATTCGACTATGCAGGGCCGCTTGAGATAACAGTTGCCTGAAGCCTGCTCTAGAGTTTCTCTATCCTGTAATCCACAATCCTGTTGTCGCCATTGAAAAGGAACGATGCATCTACCTTCTTCCCTGAAAGGACATCGGACAGCCAGTACTCGTCATCAGGCCACATCTCGCCGAACGGCAGGTTATCCATCCTGTGCCACTCTGGCTTCATCTCCTCTGACTCTGCAGGTTCGCCATCCCAGCTGTCTGCGATAAACACATGCACCTCTTGGTCCCATTCCATGTGCTCAGTGAAGAAGAACTTCAGCACCCCTGCCTTCCTGAAAGACCTTATCCTTATGCCTACCTCCTCATAGGTCTCCCTCTTCATCGCGTCTTCGACGCTCTCGCCGTCCTTGCACTTGCCGCCTGCGCCGTTCCACTTGCCGGCGCCGAAGCCCCTTTTCTTCATGGCTATCAGCACCATGCCCCTCTTGGCATCGACAGGATAGCACAGGGTGACGTCCCTAAGGTCCGCATGCCTTCCTTCGTAATATTCGAGCTTCTGACTGTCTTCTGCCACGCGTTCACCCCCTAATAAGCATTACTGCATAAGCCTTTTATACGTTGCATGAAGGGTGGCTGTGGGAGTGGCGGAGTGCCTGCGCCTACACCCCGAACTCCTTCCTTATCTTCCTGACCTTTGGGCCTATGACAAGCATGCAGTACGGCTGCAGCGGATTCCTGGCAAAGTAATCCTTGTGTGTGCTCTCTGCAGGGTAGAAGGTATCCAGCTTCCCGACAGTGGTCACGACGGGCTTGCTGTACTCTCCCCTGATGCTATCAATATATGAATCTATCTTTGCCCTGTCTGCATCGTCAGTGTAGAATATGGCTGACCTGTACTGCGCACCGACGTCATTTCCCTGCCTGTCGGTCGATGTCGGGTCATGCATCGCGAAGAATATCTCCAGGACCTTGTCGAGGCTTATCCTGTCTGGGTCGTACTCGACCTTCAGCACCTCTGCATGCCCTGTCTTACCGCTGCACACCTCTTTGTAAGTCGGGTTTTTTGTGTGCCCTCCGGCGTAGCCCGGGTCTGTCCTAACTACCCCCGGAAAGAGCTTGAAGACTGCTTCAGTGCACCAGAAGCAGCCCCCTCCCAGCACGATAGTCTTTGTGATATGCTCCCCCTATCTAGTATATTGCGCTTGCCAACTACACAGTCTTGCCGCGGCTGCCCCCAGGCACGAACCTCATTGACACAGAGTTTACGCAGTGTCTTGTGTTCTTGGCGGTAAGATGCTCGCCCAAGAAGACGTGGCCCAGGTGTGCGCCACAGTTGGCGCACTCTATTTCCGTGCGCCTGCCGTCTGGGTCTGGGACGCGCTTTACAGCTCCCTCTATCTCATCATCAAACGAGGGCCAGCCACAATGGGCATCGAACTTGTCCTTTGACCTGTATAGCGGCGCACCACATCTCCTGCACACGTATGTGCCCTCCTCCCAGAAGTCATCGTACTTCCCGGTGAATGGCGCCTCGGTGCCTTTGTGCACTATGACGCGCTCCTCTTCCTCTGTTAGCTTCTCCATCCAATGGGACTGATTAGTTCACGCTTAAAAAATCATCTGCTGTGATGCATGGAATCGACTTTCTATTTTGAACGCAGCACGTGCATTGAAGCCGTCAGGCCCCAGGCCGCTTCCATATAAGTAGACTGGCACGCCGGCGTTGCCCCCTGTGCCAATAAGTTGATCGGATCGGCCCATTTGCTTGCCGTCCTACGCACCAGGCTTCTCCTTGCTGATGAGCGCGAGGTGCGCAAGCATCGCCTCGAGCTGTATGCGCTCGTTCGCGCCCTCCACTATCCTGAAGTTGCACTCGCCCAGGTCTATTATTATCCTGAGCTTCGCCAGCTCGTCTATGTTGAGGTTCTGCGCCTCGCGGTAGCACTGCGTGAGTATGTCCTCCGCACTCAGGCCGTCCTTTAGCATAAGCACATCCAGCTCATCCCTTGCCTTTGCAAACGTGCCCTCCAATGCATACTTAAGCATGGAAACTATCTCCTTGGGCCGCGCACGGGACGCGACGTCGTACACCGCGCTCTCGGTGATCTTCTTGTTCTGCAGTGCTGCGCTCTGCAGCACATTAGTGAGCTTGCGCAGGTCGCCATCCGCGACGTAGATTAGCGCATCAATCACTTTGTTGTCAATCTCAAGCCCCTCGCCCTTGGCTATGCGCTGTATGTACTCCTTCATGTCCTCCTCAGTGAGCGGCTTGAACCTGAAGACCACGCACCTGCTCTGTATAGGCTCTATTATCTTGCTGGCATAGTTCGCGCTCAGTATGAAGCGAGTCTCCGCGGAGAATTTCTCCATGGTGCGCCTCAGCGCATGCTGCGCGTCGGGAGTGAGGGCATCGGCCTCGTCAAGGAATATGATTTTGAGCGGCACTCCAGCTATCGATATGGTCTTGGCGAACTCCTTGACGGCGCCGCGTATGACGTCTATGCCCCTGGCGTCGCTTGCGTTGAGCTCCAGGAGTGCGCCCTCCAGCTGGCCCTTATAGAGGTCCTTGGCGAGCGCTATAGCGCAGGTGGTCTTGCCTATGCCTGCGCTTCCAGCGAATATCATGTTTGGGAAGTTGCCGCTCTTGACGAATGCCTTCATGCGCTCGACTATGAGCTTCTGGCCGATGACCTCGCTGAGGCTCTGGGGCCTGTACTTCTCAGTCCACGGCAAGTCAAGGGTCTGCATGCTCCCACTTTCGTATAAAATAAGCCCAGGAATAGTTAGCACTGAAAGGTATTTATATATTCAACGGGCCGAAAACCAACCTTTAAGGGTGGGGCGAAGGCGTTAGCAAAAGAGTACAACTCTTAATTGCGTAACAAACATGGCCCCGAAGAAGACATCATACAAGTTCAGGGCGTATCCAAGGGGTCAGCTCCGTTTATAAAGTTTGCCCAGCGCTGGGGAATGTATAAATATCTGGATGCAGCCATGTCGCGCTGTGATAGCATGCCAATTACTGCAGAGCAGAAAAGCAAGCCTGATGAGCGCATAAAGGCGCTGGAGGAGGCGGAAAAGGCCATATATGACAAACAAATTATTTCCGGCTCGCGCAGGCTAAAGCTGGCGCAGAGCCTGGCGCAGCGTTTGGGCCCAGAATCGGGCTTTTATGAATCAGATGTAGTGCGTATAAGCGTTGATGCCCTGGCCAGCATGCTGGCTGAGGGAGAGTATGAGGAGGCAGAAGAAGCCTTTCGGCGTCTTAAACTGCCTGCCGAAGTGATGCACCTAGCCGAATTAAAGGCGCTTGAGCTGTGCCTGGCATCGGATAACAATGCCAGGGTGGACCACCTAAGCAATCTGCTGAATCCAACTGGTGCCGAGCTGGTCAAGGTGCAGTTAGCTGCGTTGCACAGGATAATGCAGACTGAAGAAAACGAATCCAAATATGATTATGACATTTTCCTTCAAGCCTTGAAGCTGGTAAATTATGTATCGGAGCACAAAGATCAGCTATCAGCCGCCGAGCTGAAGGAGTATAATCAGCACGCTATCAAAATATATGAGAAGAGCCTGCAAATTGAGATGACAATCTCTTACCCTAGAGAGTCCGTAATCCAGGCACTCAAAGAGCGGTCGTACATTTTGGGCCTTGATCCAGAAGACATTGCAGCTACCAAAGCAAAGTCATACAACTGGGCGCTCGATAATATATCTAGCCTCAACAAAACGGCATATGGCCTGCTTAGGGGCCTTGACATGCCCAAAAGCTATGTCGCCGCTGAAGGAAAGAAAGCAATAGACCGCCTGCTGTTAGACATGCAGGCTGGTCCTTACCTAAACGCGAATGAACTGTACAACGTGATAACCCTTTCAGGGTTTGGCCCTGAAGTAATGAAAGAGGTAGGCATGAAGCTGCATAATCGCGCATTGGAGTTGCACCGTACCGACGAAGATATAACTATATGTAAGCGCTTCGGTTTAGGCAACCTAGTGGTCGAAGCAGTCACGAACCACTATACCAAGCTCTTGGAAAGCGACCCATACGGGGCCTTAAGCTTCGCCCGGGATTACGATATGGAGCCGGACAAGAAACATAAAGCAGCCGTCGAGACCTATCGCTGGCTTAAGTACATGGAATACCATATAACATGGCCGTCGGGCATAAGATGGCCGTCGGAATACCAGACCCACCTCGCTGTGAAAGATCTGAAGGGCGACTTTGGCCTTACCAAAGCGGAGATGAAAGAGATAGACCGCTCTATACTCCCAAAATTGAACCACAAAGATGCACTCAAGCTTGCAAAGGAGATAGGGGACAAGGAATTAGTGGCCGATTATACAAAGAAGTACTATGAGGCTCTGGCAGAGTCCGACTACCACTACTACCTAACGGACATCATCCCTGCCTTGCCCAATATGAAGAACTATGTTAGCAGAGATGTTTACGAGAAGGCTATCGAGAAGAGCATAGCTGTAGGGCTCGGCTTGCTGACTCAGTTTGATTACCGGACAGGAGAAGTGAGGGGACCATACCAAGACATATTGGAATCGCTAAAAGGTCTGCTTGACGAAGCGAAGTCAATTGGCATCTCTGACAAAGCCGAGGCGATAGGCCAAAAAGCGTTTCTTGATGCTGTTTCGGACGGACGGTTCACAACAGCATACTACATAGCTGTGGCGATGGACTACCCCCGTGCAGTAGTCGAGAGGGCCAGTAAGCTAAAAGACATCATAGGGGAGATGCCGCCAAACAAGAATCTAAATCTGCTGAGGAAGCCGGCCTGAGGTTCCGAGAATGCATTATGGACTGCGCCTAAAGCGTTAGCTCAGCCAATACCAGGCTAAAGCATGGTTCACGTATTCATAATACACGGTTGGGGCGCCTCGCCTGAGAAGGAATGGTACCGCTGGCTCGCAATGAAGCTTGAGCAGCGCGGGTTCACTGCCACAGTGCCAAGGATGCCCAATCCCGAAAGGCCGTCCATCAACGAATGGACAGCAAAGCTCGCAGAGGTGGCCGGCAGTGAAGCCAAGCCATACTTCGTGGGCCACAGCATTGGCTGCCAGACAATACTCAGGTACATAGAGAGGAGCGGGAAGCCCGCCAGCGGCGTGCTTCTGGTTGCCCCATGGCTGCACCTGAAAGAGGCTGCGTACGAGACCGAACAGGACAGAGAGACCGCAAGGGAGTGGCTGAGCACTCCCATAGACTTCAAAGCAGTAAGGAAGCGCATGGGCTCATGCCGGGTGATAATGGCACGTGACGATCCTTTCGTGCCAGTAGAAGACTCTGAGATTTTCAGGAAGGAGCTGGGTGCGAGCATAAATATAATGCCTGTAAAGTTGCACTTCACAGCGGAGGATGGCTACAGCGAGCTTCATGCAGCGCTGAACGAATTCATGAAGATGGTATGAGCTGCGTTGGGCCCCGCA
>JAKAOJ010000025.1:4990-5540 GCA_021812205.1 Microcaldota archaeon | reverse complement strand
TTGAGGGACTTATATATAACCCCCAGAGCTAGTGGGCCCGGTGAGATTTGAACTCACGGCCTTTCGATTATCAGTCGAACGCTCAAACCAGGCTAAGCTACGGGCCCTCAGAGATTAACTTCGATGACTTCGCCTTCCGGCTTCTCTTCCTTGAACACTTGCGTTTCATATTTATATAGGTTGACGCTCTTCTGGGTCCAATAGGTCTCGGGCAGCCCTGCCTTGATGCATGTCTCTCCCAGGAATTTCCTGGTGTCCCAGTGCTGCTCAACGGCCACTATGGGCAACAGCAGGCCGCTATAGATGCCGTACTGCACCATCAGACCGTCGCGGCCTGCCTTTACTGCGCGCAGGCGCATGCGCTCGTCCCCCTTAACGGGCACCATCTCAGAAAGAATGCTTACTTCTATGGCTACCTCGCTGAGCTCCCTGAGCGACAGGGGCACGAACCTAGGGTCCTCGAATGCCGCCGCAAGAGCAGCTTCGACAACATCATGGCCTACGCCGCCGACTGGCCTTGGAAAACCTATGCAGCCGCGCAATTCGTTCA
>JAKAOJ010000025.1:0-4980 GCA_021812205.1 Microcaldota archaeon | reverse complement strand
TTCAGCGGGTGGTAGTACAGCGTCACGAATGTTCCATAGGGCTCCTTGAACTTGGAGAGCTCCTTCTCGACAACGCTCTTATCGAACCTTGGGTTCTTCAGGTAGAGCTCAATCGCGGCTCTCGCCGCATGGACGAGGGCCTTGCCCTCCTCAAGCGAATACACGTGCATTGAAACGATTACATATCTGCTATCACATTTAAAATTCTTGCCGCGGAGAAACTAACAAGTGCTTGATATGGCAAAGATAACCATCTATACTGATGGCGCTGCCCGCGGCAATCCGGGTGAGAGCGCATCAGGGTTCGCAGTGTATGATGGTACAGGAAGGCTCAGGAAGAGCTACAGCGCATACAACGGCTCGAAAACGAATAACTATGCAGAGTACAGAGCAGTGATTCTTGCGCTTCGTTGGTGCAGGAGCAATCTGAAGGACCCCAAGGGCGTAGATGTGGAGCTCTTCTCTGACAGCCAGCTTGTTGTCAGGCAGCTGACAGGAAAGTACAGGATAAAGTCCGAAGCCATGTCGGAGCTCAACATGAAGGTGCTGGAGCTGGCGAAATCATTCGGGTCTGTAAGGTTCAGCAATGTGCCGCGTGAGCACAGCGGCATAAGCGATGTGGACAGGCGCCTCAATGAGCTACTCGACAGAAAAGAGCATGAAAAGGGCTAAATATCTGACACTGGCATTCTATCTGGGACCAGTTGCATTGTGGTTTGGATGGCGGAGAGCGCAGGTAACGGCGAACAGAACATGAGCCAGCAGGCCAAGGAGCACTGGAAGAAAGGCAATGCTCTCTTTGAGGCCAGCAAATTCGAGGAGGCCGCAGAGGAGTTCACGGAAGCTTTGACTGCAGACCCGGACTACGCCGACGCTTACTTCAACAGGGCACTTACAAACCGCATACTGCACAAATATGACGATGCCAAGAGCGACCTTGAGAAAGTGATGACGCTGCAGCCTCAGAGCCCTGATGCTCCACTGCTATTAGGGGATATATCAGAATCCAGCAATGACCTTATAGGCGCGCGTTATTGGTACGAGAAGTCTCTTTCAATAAACCCGGACTATGTCGAGGCGAAGAACAGGCTTGAGCATATTGATTCGCTCATACACATAGACAGCGGCCGCCAGATTGAGCAGCAGATGCCGGCGCAGGCGAAGCCGCAGGAGCAGGTTGCAGAGGAAGACCGCGATGTGATAGAGGAAGGCCAGATAAAGCACATAGCATTTTTCAAGTCCAACATAAAGTTCGACAGCGTGGTAGGCCTCGATAAGATGAAGAAGTACCTGCACGACAATGTCGTGCTGGCGATACAGCAGCCCGAGCTGTTCAAAAAGTATGGCAAGAAGCTCGGTGTGGGGCTGCTGCTTTACGGGCCGCCCGGAACAGGGAAGACATATGTAGTCAAGGCGATAGCCGGCGAAGCAGATGCCAAGTTCCATGTGGCAAGGATAAACCAGATAGTGGACATGTACACAGGCAATACTGAGAAGAACCTGCACAAGATATTCGAGCAGGCGAGGAAGAACACGCCTGCAATACTGTTCTTTGATGAGCTCGATGCGCTTGGAGTGAAGCGCGGAGGCGATGGCGGAAGCGGGGGAGGCGGAGAGAGCTCTGCGTTGAGGCTTGCGGTCAACCAGTTTCTGGTCGAGATGAACGGGCTTGAGGAGAACCCAGAAGGCTTATTTGTCATAGGGGCGACCAACTCGCCGTGGGACATTGACCCGGCACTGAAGAGGAGTGGGAGGTTCGGCGACAGCGTCTACATCGCTCCGCCGAAATACAAGGACAGGAAGAAGATGTTCGAGTTCGCCACCAGGAACAAGCCGAGGGCCAGGCTCAGCTACGGCAGACTTGCCAGGGCGACCACGGGATATTCGCCGGCCGACATAGACCGCATCTGCGACAAAGCCGCAATGCTGCCGTTGCTTCACGAATACTCGCACAAGGCGAGCAGGAAGCTCACCATGAGGGACATGTTCAAGGTCCTGAAGGACAAGGACACCTCAGGGAGCTCGCTAGATGAATGGTACTCGATGGTGAAGAAGGACGTAATCAGCAAGACCGAGACGCAGATAGTCGAGGGGAAGAAGCAGGAGATAGTCAAGGAAGGCAAGCTGGACCCGCAGGAGAAGGTCCTTTACAAGGTCATGATAAACGACATAAAGAAGAACACGAGCCCAACCAGGATACGCATTAAGAGATTCATGCGCTGGTGGGCTATCCACTTATTCTGACGAGCTCTGCGCAAAGCTTGATTGCATCCAAACACCCTGCCCATGGCTTGTGCAGATCTTCTGTAAAGGCTTATTAGGGTTGCGTGCAAAGGCGCTACCTGGTTATCAAGGTGCCCGCTCTGCTGGCAAGTATGCGGCTCACTTGGGAAAGATTACCTATGAATGCACTCGAGCCTCCACGCCTGATGAAGCGCACGCACGCCTCGGCCTTCGGGCGCATCGTGCCTTCTTCAAGGGATGGCAGCATGCGCTCCAGCTCTGCCATGCTGATATGCTTTATAATCGATTTTCTCTTTGGGTATTCGGAGTATAAGCCGTCCACGTCGGTAAGGATAGCCATTGTATCTGCTTTGACTGCATTGGCCATCAGCTGCGCCGTGCGGTCCTTGTCTATCACGGCATTGACCCCCTGATAAGAGGCGCCCTTGGCTATCACGGGTATTCCACCGCCTCCGCTGGCGATTACGACTGTTCCGGCAGAAAGCATGGCTGTTATGGATGGTATTTCAAGCACGCTTGCAGGAACTGGCGATGGCACGACCCTCCTGAACATTCCCCTCTCCTCGACGTAGCTGAAATGCCTGCGCTTCAGCTCCGCTGCAAGCTGCGCCCTGGTGTAGAAAGGCCCGACAGGCTTTGTTGGATGCCTGAACGCAGGATCGGCTGCATCTACCACTGAATGCGTCAGCACCGTCGCGACATTGCGCCTGATGCCCATCTTCCTGAACTCTCCCGAAAGCACAGAAGTTATCATGCTCCCTATAGAGGCCTGCGTCTCGGCATTTAGTATGTGCATCGGCAGCATGGGAACTTTCGCCCTTGCGTATTCGTTGCGCAGGAGCTCCTCCCCGACCTGCGGCCCGTTGCCATGGGTTATCAGCAGCATGTTAGAAGGATTGCGCGCAACGGCTGCTATCTGTCGTGCCGCGCGGCCGAGATTTGACATTTGATTGGCGTACGTCGGCTCTTCGCCCTCCCTGAGCAGGGCGTTCCCGCCAAGCGCGATAACAATCTTCATGGTATGGATTCCCATGCACCATTTTTACACTTTACTGTGCATATAGGACTGTGATTTGATGGCTGCAGGAAACAGGAAGCGTGTGATAATAATAGGTGCTGCTGGAAGGGACTTCCACGATTTTAACGTGCTTTTTAGGGACAACAAAGACTACGAGGTAGTGGCGTTCACCGCAGCGCAGATACCGTTCATATCAAACAGGGACTACCCGAAGGAGCTCAGCGGGAAGCTGTATCCCAAGGGCATAAAGATATATGATGAATCAGAGCTTCCCTCGCTGATAAAGCGCCTGAAGGCGGACATTTGTGTCATGGCTTACAGCGACCTTCCGTTTGATGCCGTGATGACAAAGGCGAGCCTGGTCAACTCTAACGGCGCTGACTTCTGGCTTATAGCGCCGGAGAAGGCGTACCTCAAGTCTACAAAGCCTGTAATAGCTGTGTGTGCAGTAAGGACAGGCTGCGGAAAGAGCCAGACGTCACGGTACATAGCCAAGATGCTGCGCGGCATGGGCCTGAAGGTCGTGCTGATAAGGCACCCAATGCCTTACGGCGTCCTTAAGGACCAGATAATCGAGAGGTTCACCACGCTGAAGGACCTAGACAAATACAAGTGCACAATAGAGGAGAGGGAGGATTACGAGCTCCACATAAAGAACGGCTTCGTGCTCTATGCAGGCGTAGACTACGAGAAGATACTCAGGTCAGCTGAGAAGGAGGCCGACGTCATAATATGGGACGGGGGGAACAACGACGCATCGTTCATCAGGCCAGACCTGCTTATAACTGTGACTGATCCGCTGCGGGCTGGCAACGAGCTCTCATACTACCCGGGCAGGATCGTGGCAGAGATGGCGGATGTACTGCTTGTCAACAAGGTGAACTCTGCGACAAAGGAGGAGCTCGACAAGCTGGTTGGCGATCTCCGCTTGATCAACAAGAAGGCCAAGATAGCCTACGCAGACTCTATAGTCGGCGTAGACAACCCAAGGATGGTGAGGGGGAAGAGCGTTCTTGTGGTCGAGGACGGACCTACGATCACGCACGGAGAGATGAAGTTCGGCGCGGGCACTGTAGCTGCGAAGGAGTTCGGGGCGAAGAGCATAGTCAACGCGAAGAAGTACGCCCAGGGGACAATAAAGGAGACGTTCGCCAAGTACACGCGCCTCAACGACGAGCTTCCGGCAATGGGCTATTCGGCGAAGCAGATACGCGACCTCCAGGCCACGATAAACTTGGCAGAGTGCGATGCAGTGGTGTCTGCCACCCCGACTGACCTCCGCAAGATAATAAATGCGAACAAGCCGATAGTGCAGGTGTCGTACGAGCTGAGCCCGCGGGACAAGGTGCTTGAAGGCGCAGTGAAGGCTGCAGCCAAGGGCAGACCAGGCTGACCGCTCAGAACATTGGATACTTGCCTGCCAGTATCTCGCTGGTCAGGAAGCCTATGTTCTCGAGAGCTTGCTGGGCGATATCCGAGACCTTGCCCTTAAGTGTGTCCGCCTGGCCAGGGCTTTCGGTGCTTATCTTCACGTCAAGGTGCTTCGGGTCGTCTATGCGCCTCCCTATCTGCGACACTATTGACACGCTGCACTCCTTAACCCGGGGGTAGTCTTTCACTACGTCACCTGCTATCTCATTGGCCAGGACGTTATAGATCTTGCCGATGTGATTGACCGGGTTCTTGCCGGCTGCAGCCTCCAGGCTCATGTGCCTGAA
>JAKAOJ010000024.1 GCA_021812205.1 Microcaldota archaeon | reverse complement strand
CTTGGCACCACCTGGGACGTGGCTGCCTGCTGCACGCCTGCCATGGCCAGGTGCGGCTGCCCCTGCTGCGGGTGCCTCTTTGGCTCTATGTGCTTGCCGCTCTCAACCTCAGTTATCTGCTTGAGCACCTCGTGGTACGAGCTCTGGCTCTCCTGCGCTGCATGCGCAGCGAATGCCTGAGACAGGTCTATCGTTGCCTGCTCCGTCTTCTGCGACGCCGCCTCGACATCCTTTATTAGCCCAACGAGCTCCATGTACTCGTCGGCGTTTTCGTCAGCCATGCAATGCCCTTCACAGCACCCCTTCGGAGAACGGCACGTTATTCCTTGCGAGATCCACTACCTTTTCCTTGTGCTTGTAGTAGTTGGCTATCACCAGGCCGGCGCTGTTCACGTCCAGTATGTTGTTCTTCACCATCCAGTCAAGTATCATGGAGCGCTCCTTCACCTCTGCGTCTATCTCTTTCTTGGTGAGGCCGCCGTAGAGCGCGAGCGTTTCGGTAAGCCGCGTCATGTCGCCTATCTGCGGAAACGTGTCGTCGCGCATGTTCCACCTGTACAGGACGTTCACATCACCGGTGTTCAGCACCTCGCCGAACTCGAGAGTGCGCCTTATGCCGCGGCTCCTGTGCCTGAACAGGCTCACTATCGCGCCAAGGCTGTTCATCTGCACCTTGGGAGTGTTGATTGGCGGGTTGACCATACGTATGACTGTGTCCTCTGCGTTGTCCGCGTGCACGGTCCCGTACACAGAGTGCCCCGTATGGATTGCCTCGAACAGCGTCTCGGCATCCTTCGAGACCCTTATCTCCCCTACCAGCATTATGTCTGGCCTCATACGCAGGGCGTTTATCATCAGGTCGTAGAGTGTCACCTCGCCCTTGCCCTCGGGGTTCGGCTGCCTGGAAATCATCGAGACCCACTGCAGCGATTCAGGAAGCGTAAGCTCCCTTGTCTCCTCTACAGATATGACCCTGCGGGTGGGCGGAAAGAATATGCTCGCTGCGTTCAGGAAGCTTGTCTTGCCGGATGCGGTGCCGCCGCTTATCAGCATGCTGACCTCGTTCTGTATGCACAGCCATATCAGCGACGCGATATCGAGGCTCACCGATCCGTTCTTGACCAGCGCAGGCATTGTCCACGGGTTCTTTGCAAACTTCCTGATAGTTATGGTGTTGCCGACCTGCGATATGGGGTAGAGCGTGGCATTGACCCTGGAGCCATCTATCAGCTCTGCGTCCATGAGCGGTGCGAGGTTGTTTATCTCGCGGCCCACGCGCCTGCCTATCTGCTCCGCCTGGTCATATATGGCTTCGTCACTTGCTGGCGTTATGTTTGTCTTGCACCAACCGATGCTCTTGTGGAACACCCATATCGGGCCCCTTGAGCCGTTGACTGTAATCTCCTCGAGGTTGTCATCCGCGAGCGGAGCCTCGAGGTCACCCATGCCGAGCATCATGTTCAGTATGTAGGCTGTGAGCAGGTCCTTCGTCTCCTGCGAAGTGCCTGGCAGGTATGTGTCTATAAGTATCTCGCTCGACTGCATGTATTTCTTGTTGAGCGTGTCAACATATTCCTGGTTCTCTATTTTCGTAGGATCTATCGGCACCATTGAGACAAGCTCCCTCCTGAACGAGAGAAGGAGCAGTCGCGTGGCGGCGCTCACCCCTGTGAATGTCACGTCGTACAACGGCACGAAATCTGACGGCGAATTGTGTATCCTGACGTGGACGCTCATGCCGTGCGCGCTGAGGTCGTAATCGGCCAGTTCTTCTGGCGTCGCTGCAGGAGCGACAGCAGGGCTGCCACTGGCCGCGTCACTTTCCGGTTGTTCCGTCACTCTTTCCACCCTTTGCTTTCTTTGACGAAGGAGCCATCAGCGCATCGCCTGCCGCGCTTACCTGCTTCCTCACTCCCTTGACTCTGCCTTCTATTGACGAGCCGCGCTTGACAAGCGACTGTAGTATAGAGTCGCGCTTGTCTATGGGCATGTTCTTGAGCGTCATCAGCGCGACTGTCTCCTGCTTCAGCTTGGTGAGTTCATCTTTGAGCTGACTGATTTCTGCCTGGGCCTGGTCGCTCTTCGTTTTCACGTCTGCGAGCGCGGCGCTCAGCGAGCCAGCATCGCCGTAGCGCTTGTTGACCTCGTCAATGCGAGCTGCAAGGGAGGTGTAATTGGTTTGGAAGATTGCGGTGGCGTCTTTCATCTCCTTGTTTATCCTTGAGAACCTGTCGTTGAACTGCGCCCTGTCGTGGTCCAGCCTCTTCATGAACTGCTGCGCTTCGCTTGTCAGGCCCTTTGACTCGTTGATGAGCCCCTGCACCGATTTGATGTAGTCTGAAGAGCCCTTTATCTGCTGCTCAAGCTGCTCCTTCTGCTGCCTTATGCTGTCATTTATCTGCTTGCTCGCGGTGTCCAATGCTGTATGCAGGGCGCGGACCTGCTGGTCCAGCTCCTTCTTAATGCCATCTACCATCTGGTCCTTGTTCTTGCGCACCTCGTCTAGTGCGGTAAGCGAGTCCTTCGCCTTCTGCACGGCTTCTGCACCGCTGAGCATCGGGGCAGCAGCTTGCGTGCCCTTCTCCATGAACTGGTTGTACTTAGTGTAGAACTCATCGAACTTCTTGTTGACCTGCGCGTATGTTGTCTCCGAGGCACCTGCAAGGCTGTTGATCTCAGTGTTGTAGTTGTCAATCTGCGCGCGCAGCCTGTTGAGCTCGGAGAGCTCCTTCTGGAGCTCGGGCGCAGACTTACTGAATATGCCTTCCGCGTTTGATGCGGTTGAGCTGAGGTCCTTGATGTAGCTGGCGAGGTTGTCCAGGCTGACGCCCTGCATCTCAAGCTTTGCGTTGAATGCTCCGAGCTCCTCGTTGAACTTGGCCGAGAGCTCTGTTGCCTGCTCTGGGTTGAGGTTCATGGGCTCTATGTACATCCGCCCTACTTCATAAGTTATCTTTACGACGCCGCCTGCCTCGAGCACCTTTGCCCAGCCTTCTACAACGCTAGATGCGAGACCCAGCGCCATGGCTACGCTGTTCAGGTCCATCCTGCCCTTCATCTTGAGGAGCTCTACCATAGAGTCTATTGTCGTCTTTGCCTCCCGCGCAGAAGGGCTCTCCTTAGGCATGCAGGTATCCCTTTCCCATTCTAAACTTTCCGTGAAGCCTTACTAGAGGAGAGATGGCAATAAACTCTTAAATACCCTTGCGTGGTTGCGACGTATCGTGCGTCATAGCACGTTCCTGTAGAAGAGGCTTAGCATCAGCGCGATTATGACCATGAACACGACCTGGTAAAGGGATATACCTGTGAACAGGACCATGAGCGCAAATATAACTGCCATTGTAACTACGTAGACGCGCTTGTCCCACGCCAGCACCTTGCTGCCATCGAGCGGGCTCACAGGAAGCATGTTGAAGAACGCCAGCAGCATGCTTATGAAGAGCACGAAGCCCACTGTGCTTGCCAGATAGCTGCCGCGCGCAGGATGCGCAAGTATGCCTATTGCCAGAAAGGCCAGGAAAACTGCAAAGTTTGTGAGCGGTCCAGCTAGCGACACCAGGCCCATCTGGCGCTTCGTGAAGCTGCTCGCGTAGATCACAGTTGCGCCGGGTATGCCGAGAAGGAATCCGAACAGGCCTGTGAGCAGCGTGACCATCAGGCCATTTGGCGAAACGCGGAAGCCCGCTATTGCGCCGTAGTGCTGTGCCACGAACTTGTGCATCAGCTCGTGCAGTATGAAGCTCAGGGTTACGCCAAGGGCAACGATGGGTGCAACGTACTCGATGCTGGACAGCAAAGAGCTGCCGCCGTAGAAGATGCCGCCGGATAGCGTCATGGTCATAGCTGCTATCAGCACGACGTCGCCTATGACTATGTCGCGCACCTCGCGCACAAGCGACACGTTCTCCCTGAAATGCATAAGGTTAATGCGCCAGAAACATATTAAAAGGGCGTAGGGAATATACTACACGCCGAAAGCCCCATCGTCTAGTGGACAAGGACGGCAGGCTCTGGACCTGTAAACCCCAGTTCGAATCTGGGTGGGGCTATTTTTACAGCGCTGCACTGATTCAATGAGGAAGAATGCCAGGAATTGGGTTATTAGCGTAAACACAGTTTCTACCTTCCCGCCTCCAGGCACGTTCACCAAGCCTGCAGAAGAGGTGGCGCGGATAATGGCGCGCAGGAGCGTGTCTCCTAAGGGCATAGGCTCGGCCATACGGATGGTGCAGTACTTCATCAACCGCTCAGGCAAGAGCTTAACACCGGAGAGGAGAAAGGAGCTGGAAAAGGCAAAACTTATTCTGCAGCGGAGGCTTGCCGGCAGGAATGGAACGGCAGGCGCTTCGCAGCGTCTGCGGGCGCACCGAAGGCGACGGAGCAATATTTATAGCTTGTAGCTCACAAGAAGCACGTGCGGCGGTCACGGGTGGTTGAATGGTCCAGACGCAGTACAAGCTCGAGAATCATGTCGTCGTGTGCGGGTACGGCGTAGTGGGCCAGAAGATTGTTGAAGTGCTGGAGGAGCACGGCATAGACTTCGTCATTGTAGAGATAGCACCACAGGTTGTCGACCACGTCAAGGAGCTCAATTACAAGATAGTCATAGGCGACGCGACCACATCGCGCGCGCTGCGCATGGCGTCGATAACAACCGCCAAGGCGGTCGCGATAGTGATGGACAACGACGCGAAGAACCTTTTTGCGGTGCTCACTGCGAGAGACCTCAACAAGAACATATTCATAGCGACGAGGGCCAACGACGCACTCGTGCGAGAAAAGATGGTCGAGGCTGGCGCGGATTACATCGCCATGCCCCAGAAGAGCGCGAGCGACGAGATACTCGGCGAGCTCGCGAAGTAGGCGAGATATTGGCGGAGCTGACAGGGAAGTTCGAGGGAATACCGCTATCTTATATAGCGGCCCTTATAGTGGTTGTTGTCGTAGCCGCAGTTGCCACCACCATGGTTGCCGACAGGCTCTCCGGCAACGCGTACTCCTCTGCGTACTTCACGCTCTCTACGCTGTTTGATGCCGTAGGGGTTGATGCAAGCACGGGCCTGCTCGCCAGCACCCCGGTGTTCAGCAGCGGCTTTGACGTGCTGTTCCCGCTGCTCGTAATTGACGGCATAGTAAAGATAGCGGTCCTGGGCTTCCTTATTGCAGGGATAGTGGAGCTTGTCACCAACGTCAACATACGCGCAAAGCTCATCTCGATGCGCATACACAAGCTCAAAGGCATGGTCATAGTCTGCGGATACACCATGCTTGCAGAGGAGCTCTGCCAGCGCATGTCCATGCGCTCGCAGCCGTTCATAATCATAGATAAGGACAAAGCCAAAAGCGAGGTGCTCATGGAAAATGGATATAACGTTGTCAACGGCGACTTTACCAGCGACGCGGTGCTCAGGGAGTCCGGCATAGCGACCGCCAAGGCAGTGGTGTTCACCACGGAGAGCGATTTCAACAACCTCCTTGGCATCGTGACCGCACACCACGCCAACAGCTCGGTGAAGATACTGGCGCGCGCCAGGGAGGATTCTGCGGTGTCAAAGATGCACAGGGCCGGGGCGACGCTATGCGTCGTTCCTGAGGTACTCACAGGCCTTGAGCTGGGCAACAAACTGATGGAGAAGGCGGGATGATGGCTGACAGAAGCTTGATGATAATAGGGCTGCTCGTGCTGGGGCTTTTCGTAGCTGCTATGCTGATGACGCTCGCTGCAGGCATAGGGCCTGCAGCAGCTCTCGTATGGAACATCCTCGCATCGCTGAACATAATATACTTCACCTTGCCAGTCAGCATCGCTGACAGCACCATGTTGCTCGCGGCTGACCTGACGGACGTGTTCGTGTTTGCGCTCATAGCAGTGTGGCTTGCGACCGTCTTCTTCAGGGCCATAAAGAGAGTCAACTTCCACGACAAGCGCGTAAGGGGCAGGATAGCGAAGCTTG
>JAKAOJ010000023.1 GCA_021812205.1 Microcaldota archaeon | reverse complement strand
TGGATATGCTTATCGTGGATTGCACATCTGCCTCGTAGCCGCATTCCTTCACTGCACGCTCGAGCTCGCTGCTCACCTGGCTAAATACCTCTTTGTAGGGGGAGTTCATGTTATACCATCTTCGGCGATATTATGTCAAACTGCTTCATTGTCTCAGGCAGCCCGTCCAGCACGTCCTGAGCCGTTATGTGCATCCCGCGCTGCGCGTAGAGCCTGTCTCCAGTTACAGCGTGAACGTACACTGCCGCTGCCGCGCTCTCAAACAGGCTTGAGTTTAGCGCCGCATAGCTCGCTATTATGCCTGCAAGTATGTCGCCGGTGCCCATCGTAGCCAGGACAGGTGTCTTGGCCCGGTTGATTTTGAGGAGCTTGCCGTCGGTTATTATGGTGTCGTGGCCCTTCAGCACGAGCGTGCAGCCGTAGGTTTTCGCAAAATCAAGCGCAGAATATATGCGCTTGTATAGCGGCTGCTGCTTGGTGTCCTTACCTGAGAGCGCCTTGAACTCGCCATCATGCGGCGTAAGCACCATATTTGAGGTTATCAGGTTCTTGTACTTTGATATCAGCTTCAGGCCTGTGCCATCTATGACTACAGGCTTGCCTGCCTTCTTCTCCGCGTCCAGCAGCGCCTTAAGGGGCTTATACTGGGCTATGTCAGGGTCTATGCCTGAACCGAAGATCAGGACGTCATGCTTGATCGCGCCTATTGATGCAACATCCTGGGGCTGAAGCGTGTCCGACGACATAGGGTTGACTATCAGCTCAGGAGACATCATTGACATGGCATGCGCTGCGGATTTTGGGGCGAGTATGGTCACGTAGCCAGAGCCCGCTTTGAGAGCCGAGAGGGCGTTGCTGGCACCGTATCCCCCCAGCACAGGAGCACCCTTGAATCTTGCGCCTCCGCCAAGTATCAGCACAGAGCCGTTTTCGTACTTGTTGGTGTATACAGACCGCGGCCGGGTGGCAAGCATCACGTCGCCAGGCCCGACAAAAAGCTCGGCAGTTATAGGCAGCCCTATGTCGAGGGTTGTAAGCTCCTTCGGCCTGCTCTTCTCCACCCCTGCCTTCACCTTGTGTATAGCAAGCACCAGGTCAGGCACCACGGCAGCCATGTTTTTCATGCCAGTGGTTGCGTTAATGCCGCTCGGTACGTCTATCGATATGGTGTACTTGCGCGACTCGTTGATGGCTTTTATGACCCCCACCACTTGGCCTGTGAGCCTTCCTTTCATGCCTATGCCGGTTATTGAGTCGATTATGTCGTCAGACCACTTTGCCAGCTTCCTGAACTTGTCCATGCCTTCAGAGGTTATAGAGTGTATGTCCATCATGTCTGCGAGGAGCTCATAGTTTTTCTTTGCAACGCTGTTGTGGAGCTCTGACGGATCGCCTACGAGCACAACTTCCATGTCGAACTGCATCATTGAGTGCCTTGCGGCTGAAAGGCCTATTGCACCCATGCCTCCTGTGCCGCACACGAACAGCAGCCTGTCCTGCCTGTGCTGGCGCTTCAGGAAAGTAGCCACGGCAAAGCCTGCGTTCTCGACCATCAGGCTCTCTGTGGCTCCAAGGGCCTCGGTGTTGGCGAGCAGCGCATAGGCCTCCCTTACCGTCAGAGAGGCCTTTGTGTACATTGTAAACTCTTTTAAGCTTTGCATGGTATTATGAAGCAGAACATAATTAAAAACGCTTAGATGGTGGTCGTATTTCAAAGGTTTATAAGAGCAAAGACAAGCTCATTGTATATATACCGAGGGAGGTGCAGGAAGGCCTTGGCCTCAAGGAGAACGACGAGGTGGACTTCTTTAGGAACAGCAGCAAGTCATTCATAGTCGCAAAGAAGAGCGACATTGCTGAGCTGCTGGCGTCGATGAACGGGGATAAGCGCGTAACGTCGCAGCCTGTAAAGGAGCCTGGGGGGCGGGCTGGACAGGCGCCCACTGCAGAGGAGCTCGAGGTGCTCAAGAAGCTTGATACTGTCAGGTATGCAGAGAGGACCGAGGAAAAGGTCAACTCGATGCTGACTAGGGATGAGAAGGCCGTGCTCAAGGGTTTGGTTGCAAAGGGTTTTGTTGAGCCGTTCGCAAAGGCAGGCGCTGCGGCCAAATATGGGATAGCCAAGAGCATATACGACAGGTTCCTGATGAGGAAGAAGCCTGATGCCGCGGAAGAAGTGCAGCAGGCGCAGCAGAGGCGCAGCCTGCGCGCAATCCCGGTAGGCCAGGAGAAGGAGCAGGCTGCACAGGGTGTAGATGTCTATGTGAAGGCGCTGCAGTCTAATGGATTTGTAGTGGTGCGCAATGAAGCAGATGCCTCTAACCTCTCTGCTGCTATGGAGGACAGCATACGGCGCGGTCTGGTTCTAGGCACGCGTGCGTTCAACAGGCGCTTCTATATAGCGACCAGGGCTTACATCAACAGGAATAGCTCGCAGATACTCAGCGAGATAGAGAAGAGCAGCAAGAGCGCAGCCGACATAGCCAACGCCACAGGGCTAGACGAGGATGGAGTCAGGGCGGTGCTCTACCTGCTTGCTGAGAGCGGCGATGTCACTGAGGTAAGGAGGGACATCTTCAAGGCGGCTTGAGCCCCTTTGCAGCAGGTGAAAAGGCTCAGTAGTAGATGAGATGGTCTGCGACAAGTATTATTATCGCAAAGACCACTACTGCAACAATTATTACCTTAGGGCTGAGCTTCGGGCCCTTCGTCGGCGCGTCGTAGAAGCTCAGCACTCCAGCCTGGGACTGCGGAGAGTATAAGGATGCCATTGCAATTCACTACCCTTTCCCCTTAAACGTATTTATTGGTTGCGTTACCTGGCCGCGCTCACTATCTTTATCACGTCCCCGTCCTTGAGCACGTAGTTTTTGGCGAGGCGCATCTTGGTCCTGGCATCTATGGCGTAGAGCATGTTCTTCGCTATGTCTGTGTGTATCGCTGCAGCAAGGTCGTGCGCCGTTGAACCGCGCTTCACCAGCACAGCATCTGGCAGCACGTTGCCGAAGTGGTCAGTGTACTTGTTCTCGTCCTCCACCGGATAGACGACAATGCTGTCAAGGAGCTCGAAGACAGTCCTGTTCACTATGTTCTGGACGTTCGTGCCCCTTCCCTTTATGAATGCCGCCATGTAGTCCAGCGCCTTCCTCTGCTCATCCGATATGTCATTGCGGATGATTGAGAATCCTGCTGCGCCAGGCGTATACGAGATCAAGCCCTGCTGTGCAGCCTTCCTTAGCGCTAGCTCTATTGCGGCCGACGCCCACTCGACTTTGTCGCCGAGCGAGCCCTTGAGCGCCGCAAAGTTTTTCTCCGCGCCTTGGCCGTCATACTTGTTCGCCACCACAATGAAGCGCTTTGTGCTGAATAGCAGCTCCTCTGCAAACACATGCACTGCGTCATCGTTCCACTCGATCTTGTCTAGGGGCAGCGTATGCTTCGCTGCTGCAGCCTCTATGTCAGCCCTTCCAAGCTTGAGCCCTGCTAGCACGCCCTCCAGCGCGTCGAGGCCGCTGGGGCTGTGCGTTATTGAGTGCATGTGGCTAGTTATTATGCCGGCCACCCATTCGACGAGCTCGTTCTTAACCATGGCAACGTCTTCTGCAGGGTTGCATGCATCGCAAGGGTTGCCTGCTGCATCTGTCTTCCCGGTAGCATCAACAACTATTATGAGAGCATCGGCGGCCGCTATGTCCCCGAGGAACTGGTTGCCCATGCCGCGACCTTCGTGGGCATCCTCCACAAGCCCTGCCACGTCTATCACGTTAATCGGCACCATGCGCACACCTTCAACGCACATCGAGTTCCGGGCATGGCACTTTACACCGAGGCTTTTCTCCGCACACTCGGTGGTTGCATAGGCAACGCCCTTGTTGGGATCTATGGTGGTGAACGGGTAGTTCGCTATCTGCGCATCGTGGAGCGTCATCGCTGAGAAGAGGGTGCTCTTCCCCTTGTTAGGGGCGCCTATAATTCCTATCAACATGCTTGACACGCTCTGACGTTTCGTTTTTACTTGAACAGCTTAAGCTTTACAACCCGCTTGTTCTCATACTCCCTGAAGAAGTAATAAACTGCTATCAGGCCCATGATCATGGCGGAACCTATCGCAAGCGCTTCCTTTGGCATGCCGCCTAGGAGCGCAAGGAGGGCGATTATGGTCACAACAGGCAAATATGGGTAGAACGGCAATGGCATCAATCCCATGTGCAGGCGCTTGAGCTTTATTGCAGCCAGCGTGCTCATCAGATACGCGAAGATAAGGCCGAAGTTGCTTACTGCAGCTATTATGTAGATGTTGCCCGAGAACAGCATCAACACAGCTATCACGGCTGTGACTACGACCCCGTTGACTGCGACATCGCGCTTAGGGTTGTATTTGCGGAGCACTGCAGGAAGGAGCCTGTCCTTGCTTATCTGGTATATGGTGCGCGAGGATGCCAGTATCATGGCAAGGGTGGCAGAAGTCGTAGCTATAAGCGCGCCTATGTCAACTACTATGAAGAGCCATTGCGGTGCTGAAGAGCTCTTCAGCGCGAAAGTGAGCGGATCTGCCGTTATAGTGTAAGAGCTTGCAGGCGCAAGGAGCATCAGCGACGCATCCACCATCACGTACACCACAAGGCTGATGAGCACCGAAAGCATTATTGCCTTGGCTGCCTTGCGCGGACCCCCTTTCACCCTGTCTGTCAGCGTTGATATTACCTGGAAGCCGGTGTAGGCGAAGAATATGGCTACGCTTGCGGCAAATATAGCGCCTATGCCCTGCTTGGGTGCCAGCGTCGTGAAATTCGTGCTGAGCACGTGAGGGTGCATGAACAGGAATGCCAGGGCGAACAGCACGAACACGGCGAGCACGCCCAGCTTTACCATCACCAGCCCGAAGTCCATCTTTGCTGCCTTCTTGACCCCTATCAGGTTCACGACAGACAGCACCAGTATCAGCAGGATGGCAAAGCCTATGCTGTCTATGTGCTGCGCAAACCCCAGTAAGCTGGAGAGGTAAGCGCCAAACCCCAGCGCCACTGCGCTCACCGCAGTTGCAAAGCTGAAGTACATGATTATGCCGGTGACGAAGCCCATCTCGCTGCCGAATGCGCCGTACACGTATGAGTATGATGCACCCTTTGCGTGGGGCATCATATAGCCCAGCGAGCCGAGCACTAAAGCGACAAGTATTGCTATGGCCCCTACCATTACGAATGCAATCAGCGAGTATGCCCCTGAAAGCGCGATTGCCGTGCCGCTTAGTACAAATATCCCGGCGCCGATTATCGCGCCGAGCCCTACGGCCATAGCTACCGCAGTGCTTAGCTTATTGGCCATAAGCACCCCCGATAATGATATTATCTTTGCTGCTAGCTTTTATATTTGTTGATACGAAATACCCAAGCGTGCAGGGGTAGCAAAGTCTGGTCAAATGCGACAGGTTCAGGGCCTGCTCCCGTAGGGGTTCGTGAGTTCAAATCTCACCCCCTGCATATGCTTATTTTGCCGGCCATGCCAACAGTCACCCAAACGGTAATAAGTCTTTAGGGTCTAACTTGGCGTAGGTGAAAATGATGGCAAAGAAATTTGCATGCAGAGACATTGGCCTGGAGTGCGACTTCGAGGCTGAATCCGAAAGCAGGGAGGAGCTTATGCAGAAGATCGCTGAGCACGCCAAGTCTGCGCATGGTATGGAGCAGATTGACGAGGCGACAATGGCCAAGGTCGAGGCTGCCATAAAGGATGCGCCTGCCGAAGAGGAAGAAGAAGAGGAAGAAGAGGCGGCATCAGCCGCTGCCCCTGAGCAGGCAGAAGACGAGCAGTAGCACCTTTGACACGAAATCCGGCAACAGCATTGGTTTTTTCTTTTATTGCTTTTTGCTGCCGGAAAAGGCCCTATTTCTGCACATTATTTAATCAGGCTCGTGAGCTTTCCGGTTATAGACTGATAAGCCTCACAGGCGGTCCACTGCTTCGGCTCCTTGCCCTCTGCTATCTCGTTGCGCACAAGCTTGGCTGTTTCACCGTTC
>JAKAOJ010000022.1 GCA_021812205.1 Microcaldota archaeon | reverse complement strand
GATCTCAACATAGTGAGATACGACGCCTTTGGCACCATAACAGGGAAGCCGCTGGAAGTCTGGGGCTCCGAGGGCAGAGGCGACTCCACAGCAATGGGAGGCATGTACGTGATGCGTGAGGCGGCAAAGAGCCTCGGCATAGACCTGAAAAACGCTAAGATAGCGGTGCAGGGGTTCGGCAACGCAGGCATGTTTGCCTATACGCTGTCGAAGAAGCTCTTCGGCTCGAAGGTAGTGGCCATTAGCGATTCTGTCGGAGCAGTCTATGACGCCAACGGCCTTGACCTTGCGAAGCTGGAGAAGGCCAAGAAGGATACCGGCAGCGTAAAGAACTATGAGGGCGGAACGGCGATGACCAATGAGCAGCTGCTCGAGAGCGATGTAGATATACTGATACCAGCCGCAATAGAGAACCAGGTAACTGGCAGCAACGCTGACAAGATAAAGGCTAAGCTAGTCCTGGAGCTGGCTAATGGGCCAGTGACCCCTGATGCGGACAAGATACTCCACGAGAAGGGAGTGCTGGACCTGCCCGACTTCCTGGTAAACAGCGGCGGAGTCATAGGCTCGTACTTCGAATGGGTGCAGAACATAGGCGGCTATTACTGGACGGCTGACGAGGTGTACCAGCGCCTGGACAAGATAATAACGAAGTCGTTCGCCGATACGATGGCGGTGAAAAAGGAATACGAAGGAAAGGGAAAGAAGATAACACCTAGAAATGCAGCATACATAATAGCAGTAGGCAGGATAGCCGCCGCGATGAAGGCGCGTGGATGGTACTGAGGTTAACGGATGGCTGAGCAAAAGGCCGAGATAGGCATATTTGGGGGCTCCGGCCTCTACTCGCTGCTGAGCGGCGGCGAGGCAGTCGATGTAGAAACAAGGTATGGCAAGCCTAGCGACAGCATAACCCTGGGCGAGATAGCAGGGAGAAAAGTAGCCTTCCTGCCGAGGCACGGAAGCAAGCACCACCTGCCGCCGCACAAGGTCCCCTACAGGGCCAACATAGATGCGATGGACCAGCTCGGAGTCACGCGGATAATATCCACGTCAGCTGTCGGTTCCCTGCGGATGGACTTTATGCCGGGGGATTTTGTCTTCCCAGACCAATTCATAAACTTCAGCCATGGCAGGGATGAAACGTTCTTCGATCAGGAACCGGTGACGCACGTCAGCTCTGCAGAACCGTACTGCAGCGAGATGCGCCAGGTGGCGATAGCTGCTGGAGACATGACGAACATCAAATATCATTCGGCCGGCACTGTAGTGATTGTGAATGGGCCAAGATTCTCCACAAAGGCAGAGTCGAAGTTCTTCAGGGGCATAGGAGGAGACATCGTCAACATGACACAGTATCCTGAGATAGTTCTGGCCAAGGAGCGAGGGATGTGCTTCCTCGGCGTGTCTGCAGTAACCGATTACGACGCTGGAGTGGAAGGCAACAGGGCAATAAAGCCGGTCACATTCAACGAGGTCAGCCTGAGGCTTGGCGCAAACATAGAGAAGATGAAGGCCCTCATCTCCGAGATAGTTGAGACTCTGCCGAATGAGCGGTCCTGCAGCTGCAAGGACTCGCTGGTCAACGCTTCAGTGAAGGTATAGCGCTTTTAGTGGTGCCCGCCGCATCCGCAGGCTCCGCCGCATCCGCATCCTGACGCCTCTTCAGCGCCGCAAACGCATGTTTCTTGGCCGTCAACAACAGTCATCTCACGCCCACAGTTGGGGCACTCGCTTTTCTCTACATCAACCTGCTCTCCCTTGGTCTCCATGAATATCCGTAGCAGATGCCGCACTAACGCTTTTAATTATAGGCGCGGCTGGTTTTACCGCGGCTACAAGAATGTCAGCTGCATTTAAGCGCCCAGCGCTTTTAGGGCTTAGCCTGTGTATTACGGTCGTAGCTGACTTTGCTGTTGGTATTTATTCCTTTTCTAATCAGCATAGAATCAATCGGAATGTGGTGGAAACTTGCTTCGCAACCAAAATTCCCCTTCTGAAAACGGTTCCGATACAGACGCGCATGGCGAAGATCCATACATCTCACAGATGAAGATGTATGCAGAGTACCTGGTGCTCCAGGTGACGGAGACCGGCTTCATCAAAGCATCGCAGAACTTTGACTGGTACAGTATGCACTGGTTCAGGGACTCCTCCTTCGTCTCAATGGCATTGCTGCGGGCATCAAAAACACTCGGCAGGCATGACCCTGAGCTCGCAGAGCGCATGATAGACGCTGCACACAGGATAAACCTTTTCAACATGCATACTGTCGAGGGCAGGATTGGCAGCATAAAGAACGCGATAAGCATCAGGCTTGAGGACCATGACGAGTTCTTTAACATGAGGAACCACATACCTGCAAGGATTGGCTCTGACATGCGCATACACAGATACGACAGCGGCGAGGAGACGGGGAGGCACAGCTGGCTTCTGCAGCATGATTCAATCCCACTCTTAGTGAACGCGCTTTATGAGGAGCTGAAGGTTGCAGCTTACCCATACACACTAACTTTTCTCGAAAGGAACGGGGGAACGCTGCTGGGATACATGACAAAGATAGTAAAGACCGAGTGCGCAGACGCATGGGAGGAGCGCAGCACCATGCTGCATGCATATGATGTAGCTGCAGTGTATTCAGGCATAAAGAAGATGATTGAGATTAAGGGCGACGCCTGGTGCTCCGCTTGGTGCGGCACCGCACAGCTGGACAAAAACATGCTCAATGGCGGGGCGATAGACTTTCTGAAACAGGTATTTGTCCGCGACAATGTTATATACAGCCAGGCGAGGCCGTTTGCAGAAATGCCTGACACCCAATTCGGGGTCGATGCCTCCGAGCTGTACATATTTTCGCAGTTTGGGCTCGACGGCAAGGCTTTAGGCAACCCTGCAATAGAGGAATGCACCCTGAAGAGGATAGAAAGCGACCTCTTCGCCGGCAACATTCTGCCGGTCAGGTACAAGAAGGACTGGTACAGGGGCGGAGGGCGCTGGCTGCTGCTAGGGCTCAGGTATGCTGACTACATAATATCTAATGGGCGCGTTGACGAAGGCAGGCGCATAATAGATTATGTGGCAGACAAGTTTAAGGGATCGCTGCCTGAGCAGGACATGATTAACGTAGAAACCCCGGCAAACGCAGTGCCATCGATAGAGTGGCTGGCATGGTCGTACGGCGAGATGCTGAACGCCATTTCTTCGCTTAAAGAGCGCGAGGCCCTGCGCACTCACGATATAAAGCTGCGCATGCCCCTGAAGACAGTTTCATGATAGGCACCAGCTGCCATTGAACTTAAATCGTGTATTATACAACCTATTTATTGGTTTTTGGAGCTTTATAACCGAGGGTATGAGGAGGCTGCCAATGCAACTGGAGCGCAGTAAAGCGCAGTCAGCGATGGAGTACCTGATGACTTACGGGTGGGCCATTCTCATTATCGCCATTGTCCTTGCAGCGCTCTTCCAGTTGGGAATATTCAGCAGTGCAAGCTTTGCGCCGAAGGCACCCCCAGGATCCTGCCAGGTATTCAGGCCCAACGGCCCTGGCACAACTTCTTTCATAAGCACTGAAGGAGAGTGCAACGGCGAGCTGCCGCAGTATGTGGCGCAGTTCAGCGGCTCCGGAAGCAAGATAACTGCCTCGTTGCCAGCTTTGCCACAGGGCGCTGCCCCAAGGACAATTACAGCATGGTATGATGAGATTAACGCCAGTAATGGGCAGCAGGATGTATTTGCGTATGGGTCTCTTGCCTGTAGCAATCCTTCAACACCTCCTGAATATTTTGAGGTGTACACAAACGGATGCTCATACAATCCTGTAATGAATGCGTGGTGCACAGATACCTGCTTATCAATCAACCCAGGCTACACGCTTGGCACTTGGGTTTTTGTAGCTTACGAATACAACGGCACATACCAGATAGGGTACACAGGATATGAGGGTGAGGTCCAAAAGACAGACAATATCCCGTATAACAGCTTTAATACCCAAGGATTAACTCTGTATATAGGGCAGGGGTTAGACAGGTCAGACTTCATAGGGTATATATCTAATGTGCAGGTTTACGGAACCGCTCTTTCACAGAATAGCATACAGGCGCTTTACCAGGAGGGCATCGGCGGCGCGCCTATAGACCTGCAGAACCTTGTTGCGTGGTATCCGCTCAACGGCAACACTAATGATTATTCAGGCAATGGCAACAACGGAGTGCCTAATGGTGTGACATACACAAGCAGCTGGTCCTCTAGCTATGCTGCGCCGTAAATCTGGGCTCTAGAATGCTGACAGCACAGGCATTCGGCCCTCCATGCATGGGATAAAAGGCGGAGCGCCGGGGGTGGGAATCGAACCCACGAAGGCCAAATGGCCAAACAGCTTAGCAGGCTGCCGCCCTACCTCTAGGCGACCCCGGCGTCGCTCCGATGCATCTGTATCTTCTGGAAATGCATTTATCCCTTCTCTTTTCAGCACCAGTGGCAGAGGCCGGCCTTGCACTGAAGAGGCATGACAGGTTGTCTACGCCTATGCTCGATCCTGTATCCCAGAAGCGTAGCCCAAATATGCTTAAGGTTGCTCCTTCCGGCCTGGCCTGGTTCACATAGCAGGTTACCACCTGAGGCAAGACGTCGTCGCTTCGGCGAAGGCCTGGCATGACGCTGCAGCACGCGGCCGGCACTGGCCCGCCTGAAAGGGATTTGCGAATGGGAAACCCTTAGCTTCCCGGCCTATCTGCCAAGGTTATATAGCCCGCCAAGCCTTTAAATAGCTATCATGGCAAATAGTATAGGCGGCAAGCGTTGCACACCGACGGTGCTGATTTGACTGATGAGGAATACTCAAAACTTTTAGACAGGGCGTTCTCCAAGCTTCCGGAGCTCGCAGCGGAGCACTCGGACTTTGTTATACCGACCGTTGACTCGATGGTCCAGGGCTCGAAGACGATAATAAGGAACGTGAACGCCATTGCTGACAAGGCAAGGAGGACGGTCGCCGACATAGCAAGGTACTTGAGCAAGGAGCTGAGCGTGCCCGTCAACATGGAGGAGCAGAGGCTTGTGATGAACGGCCGCTTCTCCAACGAAGAGCTCAACACGCGCATCCACAGGTATTTCGAGCTGTACGTCATATGCAGGGAGTGCCACAAGCCGGACACGCACCTGGAGGGCGCAGGCAGGGGGATGTTCTACCTGGTGTGCGAGGCGTGCGGTGCCAGGTACGGCGTGAAGAACTATTGAGGAATCTTAATGGGATTTTACAGGAGAAAGCCAGGAATGCCGGAGCCGCCTCACGAGCTGAGGATGCCGCAGGGCGGGCAGGTGCTTGGCAAGGTGGCAAAGATTTCAGGCGCATCGAAGTTCGTCGTGCAGTGCAGCGACGGCAACGAACGGGTGTGCTCGATACCGGGCAGGCTAAGGAGGCGCTTCTGGATACGCGAGGGTGACGTGGTGCTTGTCATGCCGTGGACCGTGCAGAGCAACGAGCGCGGCGACATAGTATGGCGCTACAGCATAATGGACACCAACAAGCTGAAGGAAAGGAAGCTTATATGAATGTGTAGGCAGAAAGTATTGGGGGGCAGGCATGCATGACGTGCCAGGGGTAGTTGCATGCAGACGCTTAACGACCTTCTTGCAGAATCAAAGGTGTTCGCGAAACGGGAAGTGCTCTCTCCCCACTACACACCCCAGAAGCTGGTCTTCAGGGAGAAGGAGATAAACAACATAGAGCGGGCGCTGGCGCCTTCACTGAAGGGCGAGAGGGGGCGCAACCTGTTTGTCTATGGGCGCACAGGCACGGGCAAGACCACGTGCACAAAGTACGTTATAAACGAGGTAAACTCGATACCGAATTCTCATGCACGCATAAGCTACGTGAACTGCAGGGTCTACAACACCAGGTTCCGCGTCCTCAACAAGATTATAAGCGACCACATGCCGACCTACGCGAGGCGCGGCTACGGCACTGTAGACCTTTATGAGAAACTCACAAACTGGATAGAGGAGGACAGCAAGATACTCGTGGTGGCGCTCGATGAGATAGATGTGGTTAAAGATCTGGACGACCTGGTTTACACTTTAACAAGAAT
>JAKAOJ010000021.1 GCA_021812205.1 Microcaldota archaeon | reverse complement strand
AGTCGCCTTGTCCCAGAATGCCTTGTCACCCATGTGGTTCTCCGGCATCGTCGACAGCTTTGCAGTGAACTTAAGCTCAAATGTGTCATATACCTCCTTGACGAACTTCAGCAGCGATGCCAGCTCGTCCTTTAGCTGGTTCTCTGCAACAAATATGTGCCCGTCGTCCTGCGTCATCTCCTGCACCCTGAACAGGCCGCTCAGGGCCCCGCTTACCTCCCTCCTGTACAGCTTGTCGAATATCGCTGTCCTGAAAGGCAGCTCCCTGTAGCTCCACTTTCTGGACTTGTATATGAGCATTGTGGAGGGGCAGTTCATCGGCTTGAGGCCGAAGGTGTCAGCGCCGCTCTCGAAGGCGAACATGTTGTCCCTGTAATGGTCTATGTGGCCCGAGACGTGCCACAGCGCCACGTTGGCTATGGCAGGAGTGCTTATCTCCTCATACTCGTACCTGCCCTCAATCTCCCTGATGAATTTGACCAGCTCCCTGTACACTATCCAGCCGTTGGGGTGCCAGTACACCATGGCGGGCGAGACCTCCTGGAAGCTGTAGAGGTTGTTCTGCTCGCCTATTGTCCTGTGGTCAGCAGCAGGAAGCCCCGACCAGTCGCTCTTCTTGACTATCGAGAGGTCTACATCGTGCCTCTTTGGCCTCTCGCGCTTCTGCTCCTGCGCCCCCTCTGCATACTTCCTCGACTGCTCCGCCAGCGGATGCCCCTTTATCATTATGTGCCAGGCCTTGTTCCAGCCGAAAGGCGCGTGTATTATACCTAGCCCGCTCTTCTCGGCCTCCTTTACCATTCCCCCGAACAGCTCCATGGCTTTGGAGGGCGACTCAAGGTCGTCGCTCAGGTGCGCAAACGGATAAAGCACGAGATTGGGCACCTTCTGCTTTGTTGCGAACGCAACCGCCTCGTCGACGGCCTTCTTTGCCAGCTGGGGCGTGTCCCCCTTTTCTACTGACGTCAGCAGGACTATGGCGTTCTCTACCTTGACCCTCTTTTCATCGCTCTTTTCGTAAACCTTCAACTCTGGCTCTACGAGCTCGTATTCTATTGATTTTACGTCAAGCTGAAGCACTCTCATTCCAATCACTGCCAAACCTAAACATTAGATGCCAATTAACTGTATTTAATGCTTTTGTGCTTGATCACGAAGGCTGTATGTAGACGCAAGAGGTGGCGAAGTTCTCCGGGCACTGGGTCTGTGCGCTCACGTTGACCAGGTAAGTACCTGACGATGTAAGCCCTCCTAGCTGGCCGCTTACGTTAACGGGCGAGTATGCCGTGACATAGCTGAGGCCTGCGTTCGTCCTCACCTCAAGCACTATCTCGTGGCCTATGCCCCCGCTTATCGTACCTACCTCTATGGCGGCAATGTCCGGCGGCATCTGTATCAGCGCAAGCTGCTTGGCGGGATAGCCCTGCTGGCCCACGTATGCGGCTATGCTGGCAAGCTTTGTCGCGGTCTGCTGCGCCTCTGTTGTCGCAAGGGTCGAAGACGAAGTGGAGATTTGTATGAACGCCAGCACCACTATTGGCAGCAGCACTATCAGGCCGAACGACAGGGTCACAAGAAGCTCAAGGCTGGACTGCGCCTTTGCGCCACCTTTTGCCCTGTTTGCTCCCATACGCTCTATTCCTCAGCGAACTTCGTCGTGTACCTGCTGGCGCTTTCCTTGTCCTTCATCTTCAGGACCTCCCGCTTAGCCTTGTCGAGCAGCTCAGCCACGGTGCGGTCGAGAAGGAAGCTTGTGTGGTCCATGGCTATTGCACCCTGCCTCTCGAATGCAACACGCATCTTAACCTCATACCTGTTGTTCTTGAGGTCCTTTATCTTGAGCGTGACGTAGCTTACCTTGAGCATCTGGAGCTTCTCCATCTTGTCCATGAATTCGCGCACCATCTCGCGAATCTCGTCCTCATAGTCGTACGACTTCGCGTTGAAGCCAGAAAGTATTATCCGGTTGCCCTCGATGCGCCTCCTGGACATGAGCCCGGCAAGCACGTCGCTTATCGTTACAACGCCGATTGGCTTGCTCTTCTTGGTCACAATCAGGGATGATATGCGCCTCTCTATGAAATTCCTAACGCACTCCTCGATGCCTGCAGTGTAGTCTATGGTGGCGGGATTGCTTTCCATCACGCTCTTGATCGGCACGTTCGTGGGCGTGTACACCTTGGTCTTCATCTCAGGCAGCCTCTCCTGCGGCTTCGTGTACCTCATTACTATGTCGTGGTTTGTTATCAACCCCACAAACTTGTCGTTGTCCAAGACCACTAGCCTGTTCAGCCTGTTGCGTGCCATCGCTGCCCTTGCCTGCGATATGTTTGCATCCGCCTCAATGGCGAGCACAGGGCTTGTCATCACATCCTGCACATTTATTCCGCGCATGTAGCCGACCGAGAGCAGCATCTTCAGCAGAGTGTACCTGTCGAGCACCCCACGCACCAACCCCCTGCTCACGTACGGCATCGCCGTGCTCTGCGACTTGTAAAAATACGATATGACATCGTCAAGGGGAGTGCTTGCAGTTATCTTCGGGGTCCTGACCGCGTAGCGCTCCACCGTTGCATTGCGCTTTATGCTCGCGCTTTGCTTTGACCTGTACATCGCCCTGAAGTCCACAATGCCGTAGAACTCGTCGCCCTTGGTTATCACTGCTGTGCCGCGCTCGTCTATTATCGGCATTATCTTGTAGACTGGGGTTTTAACGTCAAAAACTGAGGCCTTGGAAAGGAGCTCCTCGGGTACTGTTTGTTCTGCCATGTCAACACCAAAACGGACAGAAAGCTGTCCACTGTAATATGACTACACAAAATATAAATAGCAGGGCACGGAAAACCATACGTCGTGCCGGGATGGCAGATTAGCTATGCAGCCGCCTGCAGAGCGGCGTAGGAGGGTGCAATTCCCTCTCCCGGCTCATACGTCAAGCACCACGCTCGCGCTGTAGCCGTGTGCCGTCTTCAGTACCTTCATGTCGTACCTGGAAACGCCCTTAACATCAAGCTTCGAGTACTGCGGTTCCCTTGCCTTGCCTACCAGCGTGGCTTTTGCCGCGAGCCCTGAGTCCTCCCTTTTCACGTTTATCCTGCCTACCCTGTAAACGAAGAGCTGCTCTGCGTCTGCCACAGACAGTGCATCCTGCAGCACATACCATATCAAGGTGCCAAGGTCGGGTGCTACATCATCTATCCTTATGATGTGCTGTTTTCCTCCGCTCCTTCCGACGCGGCCTATATACGCCGCGGTATCAAACATTGCAAGGAGAGAGTTCCTGACAAGCTCTGCAGCGGTCTTGCCCCTTGCTATGAACTCTACGTCTGCAGTGTGCTCAATGTACCTGTAACCCTTAGCCCTGGGCTTCTGCACTGACATCTTACATCAGGACAGAAGCTCAAACTGCCTATTTATACATTGCTGGTGATATATACGCGTCCGATGAAGAAAAGAGTAACTACTGAACCGTGATGAAGCCCATTTCGGCTGAGGACGCTATTAATTATGGTGCAATTGTGGTGTGATTGATGGAAGCCAGAAAGGCAAAGCTGCTTGGGATTCTCGTTATCCTTGTGGCATTCATAGCATTCGCCTTCAACTCGCTGCGGGTGACGCAGTTCAGCATCCAGGACAACAACCCAACCACCTACATAATAGTCGTAATGCTGATGCTGCCCCTCGCAATACTGTTCTCAATGCGCGAGAATCTTTCTCTGGAAACCAAACCAGCCAACATGGCGGCAGGCGCCCTCCTATTCGCGCTTTACTTCATTATCATGTCGGTAATGAGGGGTTCGCTCTCATTTATATTCCAGGCATACAGGCTCGATGCCCTACTTTTCCCGCTGGCGCTCGCCGCGCTCATAGTAACGCTCTTTGGCTTCAAGGGCCTGAAGAGCATGCGCTTCGTTCTGATCTATTCACTATTCGCGTCTCCGCTGCTGCTGTTCCCGCTGACAGCGCTGAATGCAGGCTTCACGTCTGTCAATGCGTCGTTCATCTACTACCTGCTGAAGGCCGTTGGAGTCCCTGTAGTCAAGCAGGGCCTCGTCATATCCGCTGGCGGGGCTTCGCACATATCGATAGCTAGCACATGCACAGACATAGGTGCGTTCATAGCAATATTGATGTTCCTGCTGCCAGTAGCGTACCTGTTCTACGGGAAGCTCAAAAACAAGGTGCTGTGGCTGCTCTCAGGCATAGGCCTTATGCTGCTGCTGAACGTCCTCCGCATGTTCGCTATATCAATGCAGTGGGCATACTACGGCATAGACAGCGCAGTGGCCACCCTGCACACATTCGCGGGCCAAGTCCTGTTCGACATAGCTATAGTGATAATGGTGCTCATCGCCGGAAAGTACGGGCTGCGCGTTCCTGCCATGCGCCGCAGCAGGAAGGTACCTCAGGATGCGCGCAACCGCCGTGCAGCTGCATCGCCATACGCTTATGCGGTGCCGATTGCAGTTGCACTTGCAATAGGTGTGCTAGGCCTCATTGCCACGCTTCCATACTCGTCAGCCCTGTACTCAAATCCGCTGAATTTCACTGACGTCGCGTTGCCGAGCAACTCGACAGTGCAGGCGGCCATAACCAGCAGCCTCGAATACGCGCACACTGACATACTATACACAGGCACGCTCTACGGGAGCATGGTGTTCTCCCTCCAAAACATCACCGCTAACTCGACGCAAGTTAACACAAGCAAGAGGGTGTTTGTGCTTGCAGGCATAGCGACCAAGCCGTTGGACGCAGCGCTTATCGGCAACGCATCAAGCCTTTCGTCAAAGCACACTGTGATACTGCGAAACGGCATAACAGTGACCAGTGCGTCGGTAAAATCCAATAGCACGCTGTACGTGAGCTACTTTTCGGCACCAATGCTGATAGCGGGCAACGAAACCACGGCATATTATGAGTTCCTGGCGCAGAAGGGCAGCGCTGCGCTGTGCGCACCTGCCAGCGGCCCGGTGAACAGAGCGCAGTCCGCTGTGTACAGCATGCTCAGCGCCGGCACCGCCAACGACACGCTCCTTTGCGCCGCTTATGCAGTGGCATCTAATATGAGGTGATGCGTTGCAGTTCGGATATGACGGCGGATGCATGGTGTACAGGTACGAGCGCGGCATCCGCAAGTTCCTCTTCCTGACCAAAGGCCCGAAGGACAGGCTAGACCTGCCGAAGGGGCACATAGAAAAGGGCGAAAGCGCCGAGCAGGCAGCTATACGAGAAACAAAGGAAGAGACAGGCCTAGATGTGAAGCCGGACAGGTTCTTCAGGTTCACTGTGGCGTTCTGGTTCATGGCAGAGGGCGAGAAGATCAGGAACAGCGTCAGGTACTTCCTCGCCAAGGTCCCTGCTGAAGCAAAGGTCACAATCTCTGATGAGCACAACGGCTTCGTATGGCTCACATATGAAGAGGCAATGAAGCGCTGGAAGTTCAAGAAGGAGATACTAAAGTTCACGAACGATTACATAGACCGCCTCGAAGCTATGGAAAAGCTCAATGCAGAGTACTCGATGCTCCCAGGGCAGGCGAAGGGGCAGTGGGGCTTGAGCACAAGGTTCGTGCCTGGCGAGGGTCCGCTAAGCGCCAGCGTGATGTTCATCGGACAGGCTCCTGGCGCAGAAGAAGATGCGCGTCAGCGCCCGTTCGTAGGAAGGAGCGGTGTGCTGCTCTCGCATCTGATAAAGCTGGCTGGCCTTCGGCGCGAGGACGTCTACATAACAAGCGTGGTGCAGTTCTTTCCGCCAAAGAACCGCATGCCTACGCCTGAAGAGGCAGCTCTATGCAGGCCGTTCCTGGAAAGGCAGATCGAGCTCATAAAACCAAGCATGATAGTCACGCTGGGCGCACTGGCATCAAAGGAGCTTGCCGGCGTCGACAATATAATGCAGGTGCACGGTCATGCCATTGAGAAAGGCCGGATGTATTTCGTGACCATACATCCTGCAGCAGCCGTACGCCTGAAAAAGAACATGCCTCTTATAGAGCATGATTTCAGGACCCTGAAGGCGGCGCTGGAGTCTGCAGGCATAAAGCAGAAGAAGCAGGGCAAGGTGCGCCCGCACCCTGCCAACAAGCCAAAAACTTCTGCTGCTACTTGAACCGCCATCATATTCCTGCATTTTGCTGGTTGCCATCGGTCAGCAGCGCTGCAGCCTTCCGGCATGGTGCATAAACGGGGGTTTGGAGGCCGACTGTAGGTGGCCGGCCTCCGACTTTACTGTGGGGGTGAAACAATTAGCAGGTTGGTCGCCTTGCCAGCATCATATTTGTAATAAACCTTG
>JAKAOJ010000020.1 GCA_021812205.1 Microcaldota archaeon | reverse complement strand
ACGATCTCGGTTTTCGTCTCTCCCGGCCACCAGTTTAGGAAGCCGAAGCTGCCCCTCAGCATGCGGTATATGGCTGAAATGCCGGGTGCAGGCTTCGCGCTCATACCTTGAGCTCCCCGGAGCTTATCTTGGCTATTACGGCCCTGGGGTCCTCACCGTTGCACTTCACGCCCATGCTCTTGCATGTGCCAAGGACCTGCTTGACCCTGTCTGCGAGGTCTTTGCCGTATATTGAGGCCTCCTTCGACTTGGCAATCTTCTTCACCTGCTCAATGGTGATGTTGCCCACTGTCTCGTCCTTGGTCTTTGCGCCTGCCGAAACGCCCAGCTCCTTGAGTATCAGCGAGCTGGTCGAAGGCGAACCGACCTCGACCCTGAAGGCCTTAGTCGACGTGTCGACTATCACCTTGACCGATATCTTCATGCCTGCGAACTCGCCGGTCTTCTTGTTTATCTCGGCGACTATTCCGCCGATGTTGACTCCGAGTGGACCGAGCGCCGGGCCGAACGGCGGACCTGCCGTGGCCTTGCCCCCTTCTATCAGGCCCGCTATTGTGATTTCGCTCATTATATTCACCGAAAACCATGACCTGTCATTCCGACTGCTCTGCGTGCGCCTTCTTGATTATCTTTGCGGTGCTCATCTTTGTGGTTATTGGTATTGGCACCACGACATCCTGCAGCTCTACAGTTATGTCGCTCTTCGCATCGTCGACCTTGAGCACGCGTGCCTTGTAGCCCTTGAACGGCCCGCTCGTGAACTCCACTGTGTCGTCCTTGCCTATTTCCTGCACCGCAGTGCTGCTCTGTATCAGCTTGTCCATCTCCTCCGGGCTCAGGGGCTTGGAGAGCATGCCGCGTATGTTGCGCTCCTTGCTTATGAAGCTCCTGCACGAGAGCTCGTCCTCTGCCTCGACTATGATGTAGCCCCGCATGCCCTCGACTACTATGAGAGAGTATATGGGCAGGTCAGTCTTGCCTGCCTTGTTCTGGAGCATGTTTGCCGCGATGCGCTCCTGGCCGGATGTTACCTTCACAACGAAATACAATCGACTCCCCTCTTATGCTTTATAGCTTTCACGCCTTTTATATGTATTGAAGATTTGCTTCATGCGGTATACATGCGTTATCTCAGGGTGGGGGCGCATGGCGCTGAACGCGTAAGAGCCCTCCTCGCCAAAGAGAACCTCCTCGACAGGAGGATGAAGGTCCTAAATAGCGCACGCTATGTGTTGTTACCGCTAGTTATAGATGGGCAAAAGGCTATAAAGGTTATTGGAGGCGTGCCAAAGGGGGCGCGCATCATAGAACGCGAGGGCGAACCCAGAATCGTGCGCGCGACGTACATGGACCTGCTGAGGAAGCGCCTCACCAAGCGCGAGCTGGGGATGGTCGCAAGGGGCTACGACGTACTGGGCAACATAGCTATAGTCGAGCTTTCAGGCGACCTGAAGGGCAGGGAGCAGGAGGTGGGCCGCGCTATAATAGAAACCAACAAGGGCATAAGCACGGTGCTCGCGAAGTCAGGCCCTGTCAGCGGCGTCTACAGGAAAAGGAAGCTCAGGCACATATATGGCGCAGAAACCTACACTGCCACGTACAGGGAGAACGGCTGCACCTTTGTGTTCGACGCAAGGAAGGCGTTCTTTTCCGGCAGGCTCTCTTTCGAGAGGGGCAGGGTGGACAGGCTTGCAGGGAATGGGGAGCGCGTGGCAGTTGCAGGCGCAGGCGTGGGGCCGTTCGCCATAGAGATAGCAAAGCACCACCCCATGTCTTCTGTGCTCGCAATAGAGCTTAACCGGAGCGCATACGTGTACATGAAGAGGAACATAAAGCTCAACAAAACAGGCAATGTCGAGCCAGTGCAGGGGGACTTCAGAAGCGTGGCGAATGCAAGGAAGGGCTACGCCGACAGGGTCATAGTCCCTATGCCGACTGTCAGCATTGACATGCTGCCGAGCGTCTTCATGATAGCAAAGCCTGCAGCCACAGTGCACCTGTATGCGTTCTGCAGGTCAGACGGCGTGGATGCCCTCAAGGAAAGGATAAAGCTCACTGCACATGAGCACGGGAGGAGCGCAAGGTTCATAGGCAAGCGCGAGGTCAGGCCCTACTCCAGGGATGAAATAGAGGTCGTGCTCGACATCAGGCTTGGAATGCGCAGGCGCAGGGCCTCTGCTCAGTAGTTCTGCTCCTCCTTTATCTTGGCCAGCTCGACGATGCGCCTGTAGGTCGAGGGATGGGTCGCGAGAAGCGCGCCCAGCACACCGAATATTCCCTGCCTGCCCTGGTGCGCTTTCTTCACCAGATCTTCTATGTCAGCCTGCGGCACTAGCTTCCTTATCGCAGAGGCGTTCTTCTTTATGTCATCAGCATCCTTCTCCGCGCTGAAGAAGTCTATGATGTAGAGCGACCTTGCCACAGTTGACCCACGCGATGCGTTCTGCTCGCCGGCATTGGATGACGTTATCTTGAACAGTGCCGACGCAAGGTACTCGGGCTTCTTTGTGCTTGTGGCAGAGTACTCGTCGGCGAAGCTCTCTCTCGTCCTGGAGAGCGACAGAACCAGCAGCTCTGCGATGAAGTACACTACGAACGCCAGAAGCCCAAAGAGCAGTATGTAGGAGCCGTTGTTCCTTCCCTCCCCCCACATGCCAGACCACAACATGCTCTGCGCCACTATGTACGCCAGCATTGGTATGAACGCCACGACTGTCATCACCACGACATCGTTGTGGCGCAGGTGCCCTATCTCGTGGGCCAGCACCGCCCGCAGCTCCTTGGCATCTAGTAGCGGGAGCAGGCCCTCGTGGACCACCAGCGTGGCGCTTTTCCGCGAGCGGCCGAACACGAACGCATTGGGCTCCTTGACAGGGGCGATTGCTATCTTCGGCTCAGGGACGCCCGCCTGCACTGCCAGCTCCTTGACCATTGTGTGCAGCTGTGGGTACTCATCGTCTTTTATGTAATGTATGCGAGATGCTTTTGCGAGGATGTACGGCGACGCGTACCACTGGAATAGGAAGAACAGCGCCGCAAATGCCATTATGTAGTATGTGCTCAGCCCCATGTAGAGCAGCAGCGCGTAGATTATGGTGAAGCCTATCGCAAATGATAGTATCAGTGTTATGTACATCCGCAGCTTTAGTGCCGCAGTGCTGATCATTGGGACACCACCAATCGCCAGGGCGGATATTCTCTGCTTATGCTTTAATACCTTTCCCAGATGCCGTGCCCTCCAAAGGCACGACGTGCTCGACATGCCCCTTGCCAGCAACATAGATAAATACTTTACTGGCGCAATAGTTCTGACCAGTCACGGGCTTTGCGCATGGCAGACGCAATCGAGAGAGTTGTTTCTGCGCCAGCTAAGGCGTTCGACCTAGAGGATTTCGTCAGGAACGCCACGTGGCGGGAGCTCCTTGCAGAACTGGTGGAGAGGAACGAGCTGGACCCTTGGGACATAGACATAGCGAAGATTGTGGAAAGCTATGTGTCGGTAATACACAGCATGAAGGTCATGGACCTGTTCGCGCCTGCGAACATTGTGCTAGCAGCTTCGATACTGCTCAGGATGAAGAGCGACAGCATTTCGATATTCGAGGTGCAGGAGCCTGCGGATGAGCCAGAGCAGCTTGCTGCCGGCCAGCGCGTGCTTCCTGCGGTGGAAGGCCTCACGCCAAGGCTTAGGCAGCAGCCAAGGAAGCGCATCACGCTCGCTGAGCTGATGGACGCCCTGGACGAGGCGATGAAGATGGTGCAGCACAGGGAGGAGCGCGAGGTGGCGCAGTCCATACCTGTGCAGTTCTACGTCAAGAACGAAGACATAGACGAGAAGATGGAGCGCGTTTATGCGCTCGTGAAGGAGAATGTCGACGGGTACAGGACCACGACATTCGCCAGCCTCGCCAAGCTCTTCGGCAGCTCTGACAGCATACTGCTTGATCTGTTCGTTCCCCTGCTCTTCCTGGCGCACAAGGGGCGCCTGTCCATGAAGCAGGACGGTTTCTTCGACGAGATATTCGTGATTCTTGGTGAGCGTGATGCCCCAGCAGGCTGAGACAGGGCAGGAAACCAAGCGCCTCATAGAGGCTGCGCTCTTCGTCACTGGCAAGGCCATGAGCACTGAGGAGCTCGCACAGGCCACAGGCATAGCGTCCTTGGGCTACATATCGAAGGCGCTCAGGGAACTACAAGCGGACTATGAGGCGAGGAAAGGGGCGCTCAGCGTTGTTGAGATAGGCGGCAAGTACATGCTGACTGTCGCCGAGCCGTACGCCAGCAAGGTCAATGGCCTTGCGGGGCAGCCTGACATAACGAAGGGCGCGCTGCGCATACTTGCATACGTGAGCAGGAATGAGCCGATATACCAGGCTGACGTTGTCAAGGCCTTCGGCTCGTCTACCTACGAGTACATGAAGGAGCTGGTCGACAACGACTTCGTGACGGCGAAGCGCGTCGGCCGGACGAAGAAGCTGCAGACGACTGACAAGTTCAAGGAGTACTTCAGCCTTGGCGAGGCTGGCAAGCATGAATCTCAGTAGGATGGCCTTTGCTCCTCGGCACCCTCTTCCTTGTTGACGCAGCGTGCTGCGTAGAACAGGTATGAGGACAGCCTGTTAAGGTATGCCTTCAGCGCTGGATTCAGGCTCTTCCTTTCGGATGACAGTCTTACTACGGACCTTTCAGCCCTGCGCGCCACAGTTGCAGCATAATCGAGATATGCAGCACCCGATGGCCCGCCCGGCAGCACGAACGATTTCAGCTGTCCGGCCTTAGCTCCAACTTCGTCCGTAGCTCCCTCAAGTGCCTTTACCTCGCGCTCTGATACGACGCGCTTGGGCGCGAACCGCCGGTCTTCGCTAGCGGCGAGCTCTGCGCCCACCACGAATAGCTCGTTCTGTATTGCACGCACGTGCTTTGATATAATTTCGCTGGTAAGGTTCTGCAGCACAACGCCGAGGACTGCATTGAGCTCGCTGACATCGCCTATTGCATGCATCAGGGTGCTGTCCTTCGCGATGCGCCCCGCTCCGACAACAGTGCTGCCGTCGTCGCCTGTACCAGTGTAGAAACCCGATGCCACAAAAGCACCCTTTTATACCTTATCAAAAATAACTATAAAGGTCTATAAAGCAGAGCAGGCAGAGCTTTACGTTCGGGCCCGTAGTCGAGTGGTAAGACGTCCGCTTCACACGCGGGAGACCTGGAGTTCAATTCTCCACGGGCCCATCTTGAAAAAGAGGTTATGCATAGAAGCCCCAAATGTTATCTTTTCTAACGGTAAAACCATTCGCATTCATTCAGGCCTGACCGTCAGACGAGTTTCTTCACCCTCTTGAACAGCTCGTCGCTTATCCTCTCCCTGCTGCGTTCTGCATCGACAAAAACCACCCCGGTGAACTTCCTGTACGAGCGGTAGGCCTTCCTCATTATCTCGCGGCGTTCCAAGGCACCAGGCTTAATCCTTGCAGAGATGCGGCGCAATGCCTCCTCCACGCCTATGTCCAGTACGAATGTGATGTCAGGCTTCGGGAACGCGGCGTTTATTTTCTCCAGATACTCCCTGTTGATTCCAAGTGCCTCGCCGAATGCTATCGTCGAATGGTAGTACCTGTCGCTCACCACCACGGCGCTACGGCTCGCTACAGCGCTCTTGAGGCCCTTCATGTGCTCGCTGCGGTCGGCAGCGAAGAGCAGCTGCAGTGTAAGGCCGTAGAATGGGGCCCTGTCCTTCAGCATGCTCTTGGCAAGTGTCCCTATGGGGCCATCGGTAGGTTCCTTTGTCTGTATCACGTTGCGGCCCTCTGCAGCTAGCCTCTCGCACAGCATCCTCACCTGCGTGCTCTTGCCCGAGCCGGCTATGCCCTCAATCACGACGAAGACCATGCTTGCACCTTTCAACCATAGAAATGCACATATAAAAAATTGAGCAGTCAATTGGGCAATGTGACGCTATGTACAATATCAGGCCGAGGCTGAAGAAACTTTTCGCTGAAGAACAATTTGATGCGCTGTTCATCATGAACACGGAGGAGAAGGATGCCAACTTCACGTACCTGACGGGCTTCGAGGGTGGGGTCTTCGAGCAGTCAGTGCTTGTAGCCACGCGGGATGGGGTGACGCTCCTTACGTCAGACCTCGAGGAAGGCATAGCCGCAGCAGAGAAGCCCGTAGGGATGGAGGTCAAGGTTATCAGAGGCAGAGCCGGACTCCAGAAGGAGCTTAACGCCCTCCTCAACAACAGGCGCGTCGGCATAGACGGAGCCTTCATTCCGTATTCATACTACAGATTCCTCAAAAAGCACTCAAAGCCAAAAAGCATCAAGGACGCCAGCGCGCTGTTTGCCCAGGCGCGCGTAGTAAAGGACGAAGAGGAGATAAGCAGAATCGGCAGGG
>JAKAOJ010000019.1 GCA_021812205.1 Microcaldota archaeon | reverse complement strand
CATCGAGCATCCTCGATACTGTCCTGTACTTCACGCTGCCAGAGGGCTCGAGGTTCTCGAGTTTTGCATATATCGTAAGCCTGTTGAAGGTGTCTATCCTGACCAACGGCGTTGCGGCTGGCATACCATTACTTGCCAGATAAAAGACTTAATACATTGGGGATTTGAAATCCATCGCCTTCAGGCATATGTACGAAAAAGCCCCCACTCCTTACACAAAATCAAGAGTTTTTACACAGAATGATGTTTTCACACAAAGCCCGTTCGGACACAAAGTTTAAATACCCTGACGCTTCACAAATGTATAACGGCACAGTGGTGCCGATAACTGCGCAACCTTGTTGGTTGGCGGTGTAAGCATGCAGGAGCAAACGCTGCAAATGTGGAGGTCAGCCTCGTCCTTTAGCGGCAGCGTCAGCGGTATAAGGGCAATTAATACCTGCATAATGAAGCTTACGCCGTACAACGATCATCTGGCTGCATAAAACCATTCAATAAAAAATTAGGTGGTTTTTATGGGTCAGGTGGTCGTACAACGTAGAGCTTACGCTAAATCAATAGCGCTTACCGAGCGCGAGCAGCTCGTGGTGCTTGAGATAGGCAGGGACAGCATAGACAGCGCGAGCGCCTTCGTTGGCTACATCAGCGAGATGTATGGCTTCTCGAAGAGCTCGGTATGGTACAACCTGAACCGCCTCAAGGAAAAGGGCCTTGCAGAGTTTGCCAGCAGGGAGGACCAGGGCAGGCCGCTTGCGCTGACGCGCTCCGGGATGGATGAGCTGGAGCACCTCGAACCCCTAAGGAACAGGCTTATCGAGGCATTCTCGCAGGCCTACCTGAAGGGCCAGGAAAGCAATGGGGTTGTTGCAGAATACGGATGGGCTGTGATGGGTGGGATAAGGGGCCGGGGCATCTCCCCGGCCTGATGCTCAGGTGGCTAGATGGACAAGCAGAGATCAATGCAAGTGTCGAATACTGCCCTGGAGGCAGCCCGCAGCTATGCGAAAAAAGCACTGCACACTGCAATGGGCGAGGATCCAGAGTTCGTTGACAGGCTGGCAGGCGCTTCAGGCGAGCAGGGCGCAGGCGACCTCTCCGGTGCCGTAAGGCATGTGCTGTACATGGAAGTCCTGAACAGCCTGTATGGCAAACTGCCAGGATATGTCGCCAAGTACGCCAGGATACCGCCAGCTTCGATGGGCGACGAGCAGGCTCTTGGCAGAACTCTCGAGTCGCTTCTAGTCGGGCTCAACCTAACTAAGAATATAGCGCTCGGGGAAGATTATAAGCCCAAAGAATCCCTGGAAGATTACATATATCTAGCGCCGACAGACTACTCGATGGCGTTCTATGCGCTGAAATACGGCTACATCGATGCAGGTGGGCTTGCAGTAGAGTGCATGGCAGAAAGGGCTGCTGCCGGCACAACAAGCCTGTTGAGGGCCGGCGGTAACGAGGCAGACGGCTCAGACAGCGCCTTCGGATTTGAGTAGCCTGAGCTTGGCTGCCCTTCCGCCATTCCCTGAGTAGTTGCCGATGCTGCCGTCGCTCTTGATGACCCTGTGGCACGGTATTGCAGGCGAAAGCGGGTTGTTCTTGAGTGCTGTGCCGACCGCCCTGTACGCATCCGGGCTCCCTGCCATGGCGGCGACCTGCTTGTAGGTCCGCGTCTCTCCCCTTGGTATAGAGAGCGTAGCGACAAGAACCCTTTTCCGGAACTCTGACATGCGGTACCCTTCGAGCTTCGCGAGTATCGTTTTCCTGCCCATCACTATGCATGCTCATCCAACAAATTAATTAACCCTTGCTGCAATAATGGGATTGTTGCACAGGGTCTTTTGATGGCTGCCAAAACATCTGTTTCGAGGAAGGTCTGGTTTGATGGCAAGATTGTCGACTACAGTAAGGCATACGTGCCGGTGCTGACGCACTCAATGCAGTACGGCTCAGGCATATTCGAGGGCATGCGTGCGTACCCGACAGCGAAGGGCGCAGCCATTTTCAGGCTCGGCGACCACATCAGGCGTTTCGTAAACACAGCCAAGATATACTCTATGAAGCTGGGCTATTCGGCAAAGGAGCTGGAGCTCGCCTCAATGGCGGCAGTCAGGGCGAACAGTCTAGACGAGTGCTATATACGGCCTTTCGCCTTCTACAACGACGACCACATAGGGCTGAATCCGCAGGGAAAGCAGATAAGCGTCTTCATAGCTGCTGTGCCATTCGGCGCATACTATGGCGCAGCAAAGCAGAAGGGCCTCAAGTGCAAGGTATCGTCATGGAGGCGCATAAACTCGTCGATACTTCCTGTTGAAGCAAAGGCAAGCGGCAACTACATCAACTCCATCATATCGTCCAACGAGGCGCATGCAGCCGGGTTCGATGAGTCCATCATGCTGTCGAGCAACGGATACGTGGCCGAGGGTCCCGCGGAGAACATATTCGCCGTCGAGGATGGCAGGCTGATCACTCCAGGCAACGACGCCGACATACTTCTAGGGATAACCAGGGACAGCATAGTGAAGATAGCTGAGAGCACCGGCATAGAGGTCGAGAAGCGCAACATCCACGTGGAGGAGCTTTACACCGCGGATGAGGTATTCTTCGCAGGGACGGCGGCAGAGCTGACTCCTGTAATCAATATAGACGGCATGCACATAGGCAATGGCAAGCCAGGTCCGATGACCACGCTCCTTTCAAACAAGTACGCAGACATAGTGCACGGGAAGGACCGCGAGTTCGAGGGCTGGTTAACTTACGTGTAGCAGCCAGGCGCCCTGTTCTCTGTTGACTACATATCGCCCGCGGGCCCGCTGCATGCAAGATCCCTTATGCAGCAGTCACTCATTCATATGCTCCGCGAACTCTTTTGCCATGCCGCTTCCGAAACTGAGCTTCACCTTCATCCTGCTGAGCATCGCGCGCATGTCCGGCCCAGCCCCGGCCGCGACCAGCTCATCTGCCTTCTGCGCAAGCAGGAATTTTGCCACGCTCGCGTGATGCTCTCCCTCGCGCTCGTTCTCGTGGCTCTCATCCCACCTGACTGCAATTTCTTTCCAGCCCTCCACCCTGCCCTCTCCGATCCTTGCGGTGGCTATTGCGTGGGCGCGACCGACTCCTGTAAGCGTGCCGTCGGCGTCCATTGCAAACAGTACAGTACGGGTTGCCATAAAATCGCCTGTGCTAAAGCAGCTTAAGCCCCTTGGTGAACTGGTCTATCTCCTTCGAGTCCCATGGGCCCACACCGAGCGCAGTCTTGCTGCCTGGTGGTATCTCGGTAAGGCCTGCGTCGCTGACCAGCGCGCACGGCACCCCTTTGTACTTGAACGCGCCGAACAGCTTGACTAGTGCCTCCTCGCTCCCTACCTTGAGCACGATCTTCTTTTCGCCGGTGTCCAGCCATTCCTTCGCCACCTGCCTGTCCTGCCTCTCGGCCTCGAAGTAGCTCATCAGCGATGCATGAGCAGCCTGTGCCGCGATCTTGCCGCGGCTCATCTCCAGGTCTGTCCTTATGACTATCGCCTGCTTTATCTCGCTCTGCACGATTGATTAAGGAAAAGTCCTATTAATAAGCTTATGCAAGTGCCTTGCTCCTCTTCGATCCTACAACCGCCGACAGCGCAGCCTCCTTGAAGCTCCTTTCGTCTGCCACATGCACCAGGCGCGATATAATTGGGAGGGTCTTGTCGGTTATGAGCTGGTAGTCGTGGTACCCTGGCTTCCTGACTACTGTTGGCACGCCATGCCTGCTTGCAGGCAGCCCCTCGGCCCCAAGGTCGTCCAGAAGCAGCGACGGCCTCTCGCCGTTGATCGGGTCAGCCTTGTGCATTAGCGGCTTGTACTCGACAATCGCATGTATTCCAGCGGCCTCAAGCCTGGTCTTTATGGTGTCTGCCATAAGCCCATGCACTGCAGGGTTTGAGCTTCTGACCACTATCTCGTAGCCATGCCCAGCCAGCGCCTTCAGCGTGTCAACGACATAGCCCACGAAAGGAAGATTCAGGTCGGTGTTTCTTCTTGCTATAGAGCTCCGGAGCAGGAGTGACAGCCCAATCATGCTGTAGAATGTGCCCTCCTCAAACCAGTTCTCGACAGCCTTGCCGAACCTTGATTTGACCTTTCTGAGCATGCTACCAAATCTTTCTGCAACGTCGTCTATGAGGCAGCCATCCAGGTCCACCACAACAAAGGGCCTTTGAGCAGAGCGGCCTTCAGCGTCGCTCAGGCCCCTCCTGAACGGGTCTATGATGCCTGTGGGCATATGATCGCTGAGTAGGTTTTCCTATACTACCTTTAAATATGTCTATTGCATATTCGTTGATTGTCAAATACCCGCAGCCTTGCATCATTGTTTTAGCTTTTCATTTAGATAAGCAGGTGGTAGCAATGTCCCTCGTCAAGGAAGCCGCAGACATAGCCGCAAAGTACATACGGGAGTACTACTCTAAGCATCCTGTGAGCGTAGCCGGCCTTGCGTCAAGGGAGTTCGGCTTCGGCGACTTCGAGAGCAAGATACGTATCAGGCACATGTCGTTCCAGAGCGACCGCGACCTGAACAGGTACTTGGTAGAGAATGCCCCTGCATTCGTCTCATGCTCTTCGGCGCTCTACGCGCGCCCTGCGTCGAGGCCTATGGAGACAAAGGGGCTCATAGGCGCGGAGCTGGTCTTCGACCTCGACGCCACAGACATGCACCTTGCATGCCAGAAAGAGCACGGAACGTCGTGGGTATGCTCCAACTGCCTCTCTTCTGTGAAGACCGAAACTATAAAGCTCATAGAGGAATTCCTGGTGCCGGATTTCGGCTTCCAGGAGCGCGACATCTCAATCAACTTCAGCGGGAACCGCGGCTACCACGTCCGCATCCACAGCGACGACGTGATGCACCTTGATGGAAAGGCAAGGAAGCAGATAAGCGACTACATCTCCGGCAACGGCATAAGCATGGAAGCCCTCTTCCCGAACCTCGGCCAGAAGGGCGTGCGGCTCACAGGGCCGAAGCCCGGTGACTACGGCTGGGGCGGAAGGCTGGCCAAAGGCATGATAGAGGCGGTAAACAGGGGTCCGGCAGCGCTGGAGGCGCTTGGGGCGCCGGCTGCAGATGCACGCATCATGGAGCGGCACAAGGCTTCGGTAATCATGGGCATAACAACAGGCAACTGGGACATGGTGCGCATAAACAAGAAGGCAGAGTTCTGGGCCAACGTAATCAAGGGCATGACGATAAAGCAGAGCGACTCTATAGACAGGAACGTCACGAATGACCCGTCTCACCTGCTGAGGTTGCCAGATACGCTCCACGGGGACACAATGCTGGTTTCCAAGAGCATAGGGTCGGCAAGCGAGCTACGAAAGTTCGATCCGATGACTGACGCGATAGCTTTCAGGGGCGGCACAATGCTGGTCAAGACTGTGAAAGTGCCGAAGTTCAGCATGGACGGCAAGAGCTTCGGGCCTTACGATGGCGGGGAGGTGGCTCTGCCTACGTACGCAGCACTGTACCTGCTGATGAAGCGCGCAGCAGTGCCGGCCTGAGCCTCCATGCCCTGAAATATGCGGCAACGCTTTATTACCGGGAAACTGCCGCGCCGCAGGCTGTCTGTTCCCATAATCCCCCGTTCCTGATAGGTTTTTATTATGATGCAGGAATAAGGGTATGATATAATGGCGGAAAGGTTGCTGGTGCTTGCGGTAGACATAGACAATGACCTCTACCGGAAGGCCAGGAAGAGCGGCCCTGTGATAGGCAAGGCAGAGAACCTGAAGGCAGCCGCCGCTCTCGCCCTCGCTGATCCGCAAGACACTGACGCCAACACGATGTTCGAGGCTGTGCGCAAGTACGACGAGCTCCAGAAAGCAGGATATGATGTAGAAGTAGCCACTATAACCGGAGCAGAGCACGAGGGCTACGCCGCAGACGCAGAGCTGTCCAGGCAGATTGACCTTGTCCTGGACAGGTTCAAGGTCGACGCCTGCGTCTTTGTCACAGATGGGGCTTCAGACGAGCGCTTCCTCCCTATACTGAAGACGCGCATCAAGATCAACAGCGTCGACGTGTTGCGCATGAAGCAGGCAGAGAAGTTCGAGAGCACGTACTTCGCGATACTGGAGAAGCTCAAGGAGCCGCACTACGCGCGCATTGTCTTCGGCATACCTGCGCTCCTGCTGCTGCTCTTCGCGGTGAGCTACTACCTCAATTTCGGATGGCAGCTGCCCGTGGCACTCATTGGCATATACCTGATAATGAAAGGCTTTGGCCTGGAAGACTCGTTCGTGGAATCGTTCAGGGGCTTCGGCTTCAGCATCAACAGGCTCAGCTTTATATTTTACATAAGCTCCCTGATGTTCTTCTTCATCGCCCTGGTGCTGGGGTACGGGAACTTCACTCACAGCACATCCACAAACGCCCTTGCCACTGACTCTTACGCGCTGCAGGGATTCCTGCTGATGTTC
>JAKAOJ010000018.1 GCA_021812205.1 Microcaldota archaeon | reverse complement strand
GCGCTGGGCAGGATAAATGCATTTGTCAGCCACGTGCCCTTCCCGAAGCAGGCAATTTACTTCGCGGGCTTCCTGTACGAGCACGAGCTCAAAACATACCACAGCGATGTGTTCAGTGAGATGCAGCAGAGGCCTGGGCTTGGGCCTAGCCCATTAGGCAATAGGAGATTTGTAGATCTTATGAGGGAGAAACTCAGGGCCTTCGATGGCAGGAACAACGATATAGTCGAGTACATCGCAGGTAACAAGGAGATAAACGATTACTGGGAATGGCTAAAGAGGCTCAGGGCCCAGCCCGAGTTCGAGGAATTCACGGAGGCGCTCAACATAGACAAGGCGCTCGTGATACCTGCAGAGGTCGGCAACTCCTACACCGGGTCCACACATATTGCTCTGGCGAGCGAGCTCCTCAATGGGAGCGGCACCGACTTCATCATTGTATACTACGGAAGCGGCCTGATAACTGAGGCGTACCACGCCAGGCTTGCTGCCCTGAGCAGGAATGATATAGAGGAGAACGTTATAGTGTCGTTCGGCGACAGCGACATACCGCTGAACACGGTGCAGTACTCCATTTTGCATGACTCGCTGCTTGAGGGCGACGCCAGGCGCACTACGCTGATTGGAAGCACTGCAGACCTGATAGAGAGAGACCGCTGGATGCTCAGAATCGACGGGAAGCAGATGCCCAGGGGCTTCTACCTGAGGAGGAGGAATGAGGACGGGACGTGGGAAGGCGAATACTCCGACGGCGCATCCATGGAAGAGATAATGCCCAGGTTCTAGATGCTCCTCAGCCCTTTGCCTTTGGCTTCCTGCCAGGAACCTTGGGTGGCTTCAGGTATGGGAACGCCTTTGACATGGCCTGCTGGCTTATCGCGGTATCGACCTTCAGCGACGTTATCAGCCTGTTGAGCAGATAGGTCTTCGCGAACGGGACGAGCGTCTTGTTCTCGCATGCAGCATCTAGGGCGGCCTTCGCCTCTGCGCTGTCCGCATGCTGCATCACCTGCGCAAGCGAGGAATACCCCGAGCGCATGCCGGCAGTCTTGCTGTCTGCAAAGGCATCGATGGCCTCAGTTTTGACGCCGAGCAGCTTGAACATGCGCCCGTCTATCGCGCTGCGCACGCCTGCAAGGTGGAAGACCACTTCCTCTGGCTTCGTGTCCGGATAGATGGCCATGCGCTTAACAGCCACCCAGTCCTTGTACCTCGCCATGAATTCAACGTACTCCTCGGGTTTGTCATCCATTCGCTCACTTCCCTGCGCTGACTATGTAGTAGCCAGAGGCCTTTTCGCGCGCCACGCGCTTTATCGCTCCTTTCTGCACCAGGGCCACAAGCACGTTGTTCACTAGCCCTTTTGGCCTGCTGCACTTCTTAGTTATGTCGTCTGCCGTCTTTATCGATGACTCCTTGGTTGCACCGAGGTCCTGCAGCGCCTTCATGACGAGCTGCTCGTTCGAATTCAGGTCTACCATTCTAGCGCCCCATGCGTGTTTGGATTAAGCATCACTTCTTTACCCTGGCGTTCTTCCTCTTCGGCCTGAGGGCGCTGTATCCGCACTTCCGGCATACTTTGCTCCCCGCCTTGTTCCTGGCCTTGCATCTCCTGCATACCCAGATCTTTGACAGTTCCGCGTCAGCTATTGGAAATTTTCCCATGTTTAAGCACCATTTGGGCACTGCAGGCGCACTGCACACGCAGCCTGCCAAGCCACTACATTAGACACATCAACTAATAAATAACTAACGCGCGGACTTTGGCGTCGTATCGCTGGCTACTGCAGAGCTAGAGCCTGATATTTTTGTCACTATGCCATGAGGGATATGCTTTTAAGCATTTTTATTAATCTATTAGGGTTCTGTGTATAAAGGGGCAGGCAAATACACGGTGATAAAGAAATGGTGAGAGTTACCTCTATCCAGGGCATGAAGCAGCTCCCCAAAGCAACGGGGAAACACGCCGTGCAGGGAATGCGGCAGATACCGAGGGTTATAGGTAAGCACGTCTACGGAAACCTCTATGACATCGATGAGAGCATAGCAGGCGATCTCAAGACGCTGACAGACCTGGTGGTCGAATCCGCGAAGCTCGGCAACATGCACATACTGGAGCTCATCACGAAGAAGTTCGCTTCTTACATGGGAATAGACGGCGGGGTTTCCGTGATAGCACTCGTCGAGGAAAGCCATATAGCGCTGCACACCTGGCCGGAGAGCATGTACGCTACGATCGACATCTACACGTGCGGCAAGAAGAGCGATCCAGCCATAGCCTTCAAGCATGTGCTTGAAGTGCTCAAGCCGAAGAGGCACAAGATGCTCACAGCAGACAGGAGCAATTGAATTGGACATGCTTTTAAGCATTGGCTGCGATTGACTGCGTGATACCATGAGAATGATAAAGCACGGCAGGCACCATCCGTATGTGCTCAAGATGCGCGACGCGCCAGGCTACTCGAACATCACTTCTGATGAGAAAGCACTGAACTACGAGCTGCACCTCTGCGCCTGCGGGCTGTCTAGGAACAAGCCATACTGCGACGGCAGCCATGCAAAGACGAAGACGGAGGACGCAGCCAAGCTCTACGTGTACGACCTTGAGGGCAACGGCTCTGAGATAGAGGAGACCGAACAGCTGGCTGACGCACCCAACGAGTACACCGAATGAAGCCTGCTTGCGCGCACAAAAGAGTAAATAAAGCTTCCGTGCACATCTATTCCTGATTTGATGGCTGGAGACTTCAAGGTCACGCCCTACAAGGTGGAGGGCAAGATAGACTACGATATGCTCGCGAAGCAGTTTGGCCTGGAGCGCATTGACGAGGCTCTCCTCGAGCGCATAAGGAAGCACACAGGCATGCTGCATTTCATGCTTAGGCGCGGCATATATTACGCGCACAGGGACCTCAACTGGATCCTTGACGAGTACGAGAAGGGAAACAAATTCTACCTTTATACAGGCATAGCGCCGTCCGGGCCAATGACAATAGGGCACCTCGTGCCTTTCATGCTCACGCAATGGCTCCAGGAGAAGTTCGGCGTCGAGGCCTACATACAGATACCTGACGAGGAAAAGTACTGGGCGAGGGGCAGGCCGCTGGAGGAGATACACGAGCTTTCGTATGACGCCGCGCTGAACATAGCAGCGCTAGGGTTCGACCCGGAGAAGACGAAAATATTCTTTGACATGGAGTATGCCAAGACCTTGTACAGGCAGGCGGTCCGCGTGGCGAAGCGCATAACCTTCTCCATGGTAAAGGACGCGTTCGGTATGACCAACGAGTCCAATATAGGCTGGATCTTCTACACCAGCATGCAGGCGGTGCCAGCATTCCTGAAGAGCGTGGAGGAGGGCCACAACGTCCCGTGCCTCATCCCGCTCGCAGTAGACCAGGACGTGCATTTCAGGCTGACGCGCGACGTAGTCGGCAAGCTTGGGTATTATAAGCCAGCTACGATAGAGGCGAAGTTCCTCCCCGGCATGAGCGGCGACGCAAAGATGTCGGCAAGCTCTGAGCTGGACACGATATACCTGCACGACGACGAGGCTACCGTGAAGAAGAAGGTGCAGCGCATGTTCACAGGCCAGCAGGCCACTGCAGAGCTGCAGAGGAAGCACGGGGGCGACCCTGACAAGTGCGTTGTATGCCAGAACTACAGGTATATATTCGAGCCTGACGACAAAAAGCTGAAGGCCATATTCGACGCGGAGCGGGACGGCACGCTGCTGGCAGGAGAGCACAAGGCAGACCTCGCCAAGCGGATAAACGCCTTCCTAGAGCAGCACAGGCGCAACCGCGAGAAGATAAAGGGCAGGCTTGACGACTTCATAGTTAGAGATTAGTGCTTCCGATGGCTGAAGAGGGCATGCAGCAGAGCGCAGAGGAGCTTGGCATAGCCACCGCGAGGAGTGGCACTGTCTTCGTGCTCAGCAAGGTGGGCGGCGCAGCAGTGACGCTGATGCTGCTTATCTTCCTTACCAGGTATCTCAGGCCGGCAGACTACGGAATATATACGCTTGCAGTGGCGTTCGCCACGCTGCTCGGAGCTGGCGGCAACTTTGGGATAGGCACCGCGCTGAGGAAGAAACTGCCTGAGGAGAAGGCCGAGATGAAGCGCAGGCTGGGCATAATCAGCAATGCGTACGCGGTGTCGACACTCATTGCGCTTGCTATAAGCATCGCAGGGATAGTGCTGAGCGGGACCATAGCGACGCACGTGTACGGCAATTCATCGATGGCTGCGCCGCTGGAGGTCGCCTCTGTCATAGTCTTGCTTACCGTGCTGTTCAACATAACCATCGCGGTGCTCGTCGGGCTCGACATGATAAAAGAATCTGCAATCTCGAACGTCACATATACAGTCATACAGCTCTTTGCTACGGTTATACTTGTGGCGCTTGGCTATGGCGTGCTTGGAGCAATGGCCGGGCTAGCGGCCGGATTGCTGATAGGGTTTATCCTAGCATTTGCGTATGTCGCAGCCAATGGCTACGCCAGGGCAGTTATGCCGTCCGTGAAGGTTGCCCGTGAGCTCACACGCTTCTCCGCGCCGGTTGTAGTGGCAAACATAGTAGCATCGGGGACGACAAGCTTCGCAATAGCGTTCTTGGGCGTGTTCGCAGGCGCGGCTGTGGTGGGAAGCTTCGGGGCAGCCTACAAGCTAGGCAGGATAGTTGAGCTTGTCCTGACATCGACGACCTTTGTGCTGCTTCCGGCGTTCTCGAAGATGTTCGCGAGCGAGCATCTGGCCAGGCGCGTCAGCTCGATATACGGCAGCAGCATCTATTACATGCTGCTGTTGCTGCTGCCCGTGCTTGCTTGGATGGTTGGCGCTGCAACGCCACTGACGCGCCTGCTCTTCTCGAGCGCATACGCATCGGCTCCATTCTATTTTGCAGTTATAGCGATAGGCACCGCAGTAGGGGTAATAGGGAGCTTTGCAGCCACACTCATAATAGGTAATGGCGACACTAAGCGCTTCATGCGCTACCAGGTGATCGTTGTGGTTGCAGAGGTGGCGATGCTCCTCGCGTTCGTGCCCCTATACAAGGCCATCGGGGTGCTGGTCGCGATGTTCGTCATAGCACCGATCTTCTTCGATGCGCTCTACCTACGCGCACTCAGGGAGCAATTTGGCCTGAGGCTAGACATGAGGAGGCTTGCCAGCGTTGCCCTGGCTGCAGGAGTTACAGGCGCAGTCATGCTGGGCATAGTCATTGCGATGCACGGACGCTATCTGTCCATACTCGCAACTGCTGCTGTAGATTTGCTCCTTTACCCTGCGCTGGTGGTCCTCTTCAGGGGAGTAGGTAGGAGGAATATTGAGTTTGTAAGAAGCATAGGAAAAAGGTTCGGCATGCTTTACGCACCGATGAACGCGATGCTGCGGTACGCTGAGCTCTTCATGCCGAAGGAAGGGGAGGCGCAGAGGCCGCCAAAGTAATGTTTTTATAGCAGGTTTCCAAATAGAAAGTGCGCCCGGGTAGCTCAGTGGTAGAGCGATTGTCTTGTAAACAATAGGCCGAGGGTCCAATTCCCTCTCCGGGCTATCCCGCGGGTAGTTCGTTTCCTAAATGTCCCAAAAGGTCGGCTCCTAATATTTAATCTGCAGCAATACGTGAATGCAGACGCTTCCTTGGAAGGTAGTATCTATACATAAGTATTTAAATATATATCTTCATATAAAATCATGTAGTAAAGTAAATAGTGGTTTGGATGAAGCAACTGGAGGTTCTTAGGCGATTTGGCATGGCAGGCATGAGGTCGATAAAGTACATTATCGTGCCCTTGACGGTGTTGTCGGCGCTTTTTGCAGGCTATGCCAATGCCGGAAGCTCGGGGGTACAGCTCATTTCAGAGCTCAGTTATATCAAAAATGTGCTCTCGGAGATAGGGCCGATACTAAGCGGGGTGCTTTTTGTTGTAGCCGGAATATTTTATGCAGTAGGGCAGATACTTCCACCAGACAAACGCGCCAACTTCCACACTACCGCGATAAACATAATAATAGGCGCTATTGTAGTGGGGGTTCTTAGCGTAGCTTCGACCTCCCTAGCAAACACATCGACTCACCTGCTCAGCAATATGACGGCCAACGCCCCAGGGTAGTGGTTCAATGCTGGGGTATGGCATAGCGGTAAGCATAATTGCAATAATGATAAGCGCGGGTGGGATAGTATATGGCGTCGGCTATGCAATGGACAACAGGAAGTTGAAGGACTTCGGCATCACTGAACTGCAGCAGTCTTTGATAAACGGCGTCATCGTTGGGGTGCTTGTTGCGGCATTTGCACCCAATGGCATTATGACGAGCGTAATAAACGGGCTGGCCGGCGGCTCGGTTACAGGTCTTTCATGCAGCCCATATGTGGATAGCAACATGGCGATATGCTTTGCCAATGATTATTTAACAGGCATAACCCCAATAACGATCAATGGCGTAAAGTACACATCGCTTTTGGGTGACACTTTCATTCTGTTGGTCCCGCTTTCTGTGGCTTATGCGACCCTTGGGATTGTCTCGTCGCTGTCATTCAGTA
>JAKAOJ010000017.1 GCA_021812205.1 Microcaldota archaeon | reverse complement strand
GCTCGACGTGATAAAGGACGAGCTTGAGCTCAGCAACATCTCTTTCGACAACAAGGTGACCGGTGCGCTGATGATCGGAGGCGGCATAAGCAAGCACCATGTGATATGGTGGAACCAGTTCAAGGGCGGCCTAGACTATGCGGTGTACATGACCACTGCTACACAGTACGACGGTTCGCTCTCCGGCGCCAGGCTTACGGAGGCGGTTTCATGGGGGAAGATAAAGGAGCGCGCCAAGTACACCACCATAGACGGCGATGCAACGATAATACTGCCTTTCATGGCCGCAGCGCTCGACATCGTCTGACGCAATCCAGCAGCCAAATGGCAAAGCAGGCTCCCAGAGTTGCCAGGGGCCTTGCTATCCTGCTAGCTCTATTTTGTCTCCTACTTTCGGCGCATAGGCATCGAACCCCTCATCCTTGAGTTCCTCTGCCAGAGCCTCTGTATTCTTAGGGTCGCCATGCACGCATATCACTGTGTTAGGCGCGCTCTCCCTTACATACTTATATAAGTCGCTTTTCCCTGCATGGGCAGAAAAATCATACACGCTGAAAGGGGCCCTTATGCGCTCCCGCTTTCCGTCAAGCTCTATTTTGCCTGTCTCAATCAGGTTCCTGCCGTTGGTCCCTTCTACCTGATAGCCGGTTATGAATACGTGCGAGTCCTTATTCAGCTTACCTATGTAATCCAGGACGGGTCCTCCGTTAAGCATGCCTGCAGGTGTGAGTACTATTGCCGGTTCCCCGAGTATTTCCTTCCTCATCCCAGGCATGTCGACGAACGTTGAATCCTTCATCGCTGTGCTCAGCACGTCCGCATTGTCTATAAATTCAGAATGCGACAGGACGATGCGCGATGCTTCCCTTGCCATTCCATCCACATAGGTTCTGTCGGCGAGGCCGTTCTGCTCCAATATTGCGAGGAGCTCCTGCGCCCTGCCCACTGCGAAGGTCGGTATGAGCGCTGTCCCGTTGTTGTCCAGCGTCTCCCTTATCTTGTCCACAAAATCCGCTATCTGCTTGTTCCTGTCCGGATGCTCCCTGGTGGCATACGTCGACTCCATTATTAGCACATCGCTCTTCACTATCTCGGCCCCAGTGTGCAGCGTCTGCGGGGCGAGCTTGAAGTCGCCTGTATACACTATGCGCCTGTTGTCCTTCCCCTTCGTCCTCTCGAGCAGCGTCACTGCGCTGCCGCTTATGTGCCCGGCATCGTACAGCGTTATGTCGTAGTTGCCGAAGCCCGCCCTCTGGTGGTAATCAATGCTGACGAACCTGCTCTTGAACATGCCGAGCTGCCTGTTGTGGTAGTCAAGCCGTGTGTGGTTCCTGTGCGAGATCTTTATCGAGTCCTCGAGCAGAAGCGCAGAGAGCCTGAGCGTGGGCATAGTCCCGAACATCGCAGGCGAGTTTTCATTGTACAGGGCGGGAGCGCAGCCGCTGTGGTCAAGGTGTGCGTGGCTGACTACGCATGCATCCACCTTCGGCGTGCCTATGGGGAACTCTGGCTCGTGGTCTATCTTTATCCCGTAGTCAAGCATGATGTTTCTGTCGTCCTCCACCATTATGGCGGAGCGCCCCACCTCATGCGCCCCTCCAAAAAAGCGTATTCTCATCCGAATCAATCACAAACAGGCGCAGTTACAGCTAACCTTGCCATGATACACTGCGCTTTTCCTGATAAAGAATAAAAACGTTCTTATGCAATACCGTATGTGCCTTAGGCACCTTGCGATTCTATGGCTGACGAAATAAATTTCCTTGACCTAATCTCACTGAAGAGAATAACAGACACAACGGTCGTCGAGAAATTCGGTGGGCTTATCAACTCCTCCTTCTTCGACGCCTCAAACATACTCGGGACCCTTAAGTTGAAAGGCCTCATAGACTTCACCACGGCAGTGCCTGGTCAAAACGCGATAAAGCTGACAGACCAGGGCAAGCTGCTTGTGGCTGAGGCAGCGGAAAAGGCGAAGATGCAGTTCGACCCGCTTGACCTTTCCATACTGACACAGCTATCAAGCGGCAAGAGGACGCTCAACGACCTGCACAGTGCGACTAACATAGCCCCGCACGACCTGGCCATGCATCTGAACAAGCTGGTTGAGCAGCAGTTCGCAAATGCGGATATGAGGAATGGTGTGGTCAGCATAACACTCACAGAAAAGGGCTTCATGCAGGTGAAGGCGGGCATGCCTAAACCTCCTGAGCCGCCTAAGCCTGCAGTTCAGATCCCGCCAACAGCCCCGCCGCCTATGCCTGCTTCAGCACCCGCACCAGGCCAGCCCATAGGCATGCAGCCGCCGGCGCAGCAGCAAATGCCCGCCCAACAGCCGCCGCCACCTGCCCAGCCTCAGCCTCCTCCAGCATCGCCTCAGAACGACAATATTTCCGAGCTGGAGCGCGAACTGAAGACAGCAAAGGGCAAGAAGACCAAGAAGGTTTCAATTGCAGTAATCATAATCATAATAATCATAGCTCTGTTTGTTCTGTTACAACGGGGCATCATATGATGCGCGCTACCCTGTGATGTTATGGGAGGAAAACTGCTCGATTACATGGAGGCACACGAGTTGCTCAAGCGCAATGGCATAAACGCCATGCGTGCTGTCTACGTCGCAAGTGCAGATGAGGCCGTCAGGTTCGCAGGCGGAAAGCCAATAGTGCTAAAGGTCATATCCGACAAAGCGCTGCACAAGACGAAGAGCGGCGTCATAAAGCTCGGCCTGTCAAACGATAGCGAGATACGCGCTGCGTATTCCGAGCTGGAGAAGAAGGCGATGTCCCTCAAGCCATACAAAATACTGGCGCAGGACATGGTGCGCAACGGCCTTGAGATAATAGTGGGCGGCAACACCGACGTGCAGTTCGGCAAGATGGTGCTCATTGGCCTCGGCGGCATATACGTCGAGACCTTCAAGGACTTTGCGCTGCGTGTATGCCCGATAACCCGCATGGACGCCGAATCGATGCTGGATCAGCTCAGGTCAGGAAGCGTCATAGCGCCTAACGACAAGAAGAGGCGCATGCTCGTGGACCTCCTGCTTAAGGTATCAAAGATGCTGGTAAAGAACCAGGAGATAAAGGAGCTCGACCTCAACCCTGTGATACTGCATGGCGAGTCGTACGACGCGGTCGACCTGAGAATCATAAAGTAGTGGTCTAATGGCGAGGAAATACGCTAACCTGAATCCGATGCTCCAGCCTAAGAGCGTGGCGATAATAGGCGCTTCGGCCAATCCGGACAAGGTAGGCCATGTCATAATGCAGAACTACCTGAACGTCGGCTATTCAGGCAGGCTCTATCCGGTCAACATAAAGGCCGAGGGAAAGATCCTCGGCTACAAGGCTTACAAGAGTGTGCTGGACATAAAGGACAGGATAGACCTAGCAGTCATAGCAGTTCCTGCACAAATAGTGCCAGCTGTGCTTGAGGAGTGCGGAAAGGCAAAGGTGCGCAGTGCAGTTGTCGTGAGCGGAGGATTCGCCGAGGTGGGCGAGACTGCGCTGCAGGACAAGCTCGAGGAGGTGGCGAGGAAGTACGACCTTCCTGTCCTTGGACCCAACTGCCTCGGCGTCATGGACCTCAAGTCCAGGATAGACACGCTCTTCTTGCCTACGTTCAAGATCGACAAGCCCCAGATTGGAGGGGTGAGCTTCGTCTCCCAGAGCGGGGCAGTAGGCAGCACCGTGCTGGACCTGATATCGCATGAGGGCTTCGGCCTTGCAAAGTTCATAAGCTACGGCAACGCTGTCGTGGTGGACGAGGTGGACATACTGAACTACCTCGCTGATGATCCCGACACAAAGGTGATAATCTTCTATTTGGAGGGCGTGAAGCGCGGCAGGGAGTTCATAAATGTCGCGAGGAAGGTCACTCTGAAAAAGCCGATTGTGATAATAAAAGGAGGGACCACAGAAGAAGGCTCAAAGGCTGTGCATTCGCATACAGCATCGCTGGCAGGCAGCTTCGAGGCCTATCGTGCTGTGTTCAGGCAGTTCGGCTTTACCGAAGCTGACGACCTCGACGACTTGCTGTACTTCGGCAAGATATTTGACACACAGCCTCTTACCACTGGCAAGAGGGTCGCGATAATAACAAACGGCGGCGGAGCTGGCGTGCTGGCTACCGATGCGCTGTACAACAACGGCCTCAAGCTTGCTGAGATGAGCAAGGCTTCGGAGTCTGCGCTGAAGAAGGTCATGCCGTCAATAGTCAATGTGCGCATGCCCCTGGACCTGGCAGGAGACGCAGACGATAAGCGCTTCGGCGCAGCCATAGAGACTATAGCAAACGACCCTAATGTCGATGCAATAATGGTTCTGGCCCTCTTCCAGACTCCAGGTGCCGACTCGAGGGTCGCTGCCCAGCTCATAAAGTACGGCACATCGGGCAAGAAGCCCCTCGTGGTCGTGAGCCCTGGCGGCAACTACACCGAGGCCCACAAGAACATGATGGAGAGCTCCGGGGTTCCGGTGTATGGCTCCCCCAGCTCAGCTGCAAAGTCCCTGGCGGCACTCATCAGTTATTCTATTTATCGGGAGAAAGCGGCGCATGGGAATGGCAATAAAATTGACGGCTAGGACGAAAAGGCTCATGGAGCGCGACAGGAAGGTGTTCCTGTCAACAACGCGCGAATCATATCCGTTCATTGCGGACCGCGGCGACGGCGACTTCACCTACGACATGGAGGGCAACAGGTTCATAGACTTCTCTTCGTTCATATCTGTCTACAACTTCGGCGTCAACGCCAACAGCGAGGTGCGCAGGGCCGCCAAGGACCAGATTGACAGGCTCATGCACGCTGCGTTCACAGACTACCGTGCGGAATTGCCGGTCAAGTTCGGCGAGGAGCTCGTAACCATGTTTCCGCGCGATTTCGGGCGCATGTTTCTTAGCAATTCAGGGACGGAGGCCAATGAAGCTGCGATAAAGTTTGCGCAGCTTTTTACGAAAAGGCAGTACGTCATGGCGTTCTACAGCGCCTTCCACGGCCGCACAAAGGGGTCGCTTGCCCTTACCGCATCAAAGGCAGTGCAGAGGACAGGGTTTGGCCCGTTCTCCAACACAATACACGTCCCGTTCGCGTACTGCTACAGGTGCCCCCTCAAGCAGACATACCCGGACTGCGGCTACGCATGCGTCGACTTCATAAAGCAGTACCCGCTCAAGAACGAGGTCAGCGGGAGGGAAGTAGCAGCATTCTTCGTCGAGCCTGTGCAGGGCGAGGGCGGCTACATAGTGCCGCCAAAAGGCTACTTCAAGGAGATAAAGAAAATAACAGAAGACAATGGCATGCTGCTCGTTGCTGACGAGGTGCAGAGCGGGTATATGCGGACAGGCAAGTTCCTGGCTTTGGACAATTTCGGGGTCACAGCCGACATCTACACCATGGCGAAGTCGATAGCAGGCGGTCTGCCAATGGGCGTTACGATGGTCAGGCGGAGCCTCGGCGACATACCTGCGGGCTCGCACGCAAACACTTTCGGCGGCAACCTGGTGTCGGTGGCAGCCGCGTACGCGCTTCTTAAACACGTCAAGCGCAACAGGCGCAAGTTCGAGGCGATGGCGAAGTCCAAGGGCAGGCGCATCATGAAGAGGCTGGAGCAGATGAAGGAGCGCTACGAGCTTGTCGGAGACGCGCGTGGGCTCGGCATGATGCTCGCGATAGAGCTTGTGAGGAGCAAGAAAGGCAAAGAGCCCGCCGTGAAGGAGCGCGAGAAGGTGCTCGAAGAGGCGTTCAGCAACGGGCTGCTGATGCTGCCTGCAGGTGAATCAGCGATACGCATAATTCCGCCGCTGACCATGTCTGTGCAGCACATAGACAGGGGCTTAGACGTGCTGGAGGACGCGATAAAGAAAACCAATTCCGAGATGCTTAACAAGAAATAGGCAGGTTAACACAAGTAAAAACTTTCACCACAGCAGGCCCTTCTCCCCGCACGTCATCTCGCTGCCGCAGTTCGGACACCTGAGGTGGCAGGCCTGTATGACCTCCATACCAGAGCCGCAGACCAGGCATTCAGTGCCTGCACTTCGTCTAGCCATAAAGAAAGATGGCGAAGCAACTATTTTATTTCTGATGTGTGCAAATGCGGGGCTGCTTTTTCAGCCTTCGGCTATCCTGTCGCGCACGCCCCTGAGCTCTTCATCAGTAGCCTTCGGGCCCATGGTTGTATTGAGGTAGCCTTCGTACTTTTCGAAACGCACATGCTCCTTCCCGTGCATCTCTACGAATCCCCTGCCCTTGCGCCCTATGGCGGGGTAGAGCTTGGCGTGCAGATGGTCTACGCCTGACCCTTCCAGGACAAGGTACACCCTGTCGACATCGAGCCCGTGCTCCAGAAGCTTTGCTACCCTTTTCGATACCCGCACAAACCTAGAGAGTGCATCGTCGTCAAGGTCGAAGGCATAGCTGCCCGTGTGCTTTTTCGGAATTACAAGGGTCTGCCCCATCAGGCTAGGGTAAACGTCCAGGAAAGCGATGTAATCATTGTCCTCGTAAACTTTGTATGAGGGCACCTCCCCGCTGGCTATTTTGCAGAAGATGCAACCATTGTCCATGCCAATCCAATAATAG
>JAKAOJ010000016.1 GCA_021812205.1 Microcaldota archaeon | reverse complement strand
CAAGGATAGCGCCCTGGCAGCGCACGAAAAGGCAAAGGGAAAGATAGAGATGATACCTAAGGTCAGGCTCTCTACCAATGATGATTTTGCGCTGTACTACACGCCTGGCGTTGCGTACGTTGCCACAGCCATAAACGAGGACAAACCAGCAGTCGCGAAGTACACGTCCAAGGCGAACACCATTGCGGTTGTGTCAGACGGGACGCGCCTGCTGGGCCTCGGCAAGATGGGGCCGGAGGCTGCATTGCCCGTAATGGAGACCAAGGCGCTGTTCTACAAGAAGTACGCGGGCATAGACGCAGTGCCGCTGTGCATAGACACAACTGACGAATCCGAGATAATAAAGTTCGTCAAGTACATCGCGCCTACGTTCGGGGGCGTCAACATCGAGGACATCGAATCGCCGAAGTGCTTCAGGATTGTCGACGAGCTTTCGAAGACCCTGCCAATACCGGTGCTGCATGACGACCAGCACGGCACTGCAGTGGTCGCCGCTGCCGCGCTCATCAACTCGCTAAAGCTTGCAGGCAAGCAGGTCTCTTCAGCCAAGGTGGTGATAAACGGCGCAGGCGCTGCGGGTCTTGGCCTCGTCCGCATGCTCTCCTACATGAAGATCAAGAACATATACGTGGTGGACAAGGCAGGGCTGATCTACGACGGCAGGCCCGAGCATATGACCGAGTTCAAGAGCGAGATAGCAAAGGTCACCAATCCAGAGAGGAAAGCCGGCCAGCTCGCAGACGTGGTTGAAGGCGCGGATGTGCTGGTGGGCATGTCGAGCGCAGGCGCATTCACGAAGGAGATGGTGCAGAAGATGGCGAAGAACCCTATAGTATTTGCGCTCGCCAATCCCGTGCCAGAGATAAGCTATGCAGACGCCAAGGCGGCCGGAGCCTTCATAGCTGCTACCGGCAGCGCCATGGCCCCGAACCAGATAAACAACATGCTTGGGTTCCCGGCCCTGATGCGCGGGCTCCTGGATGCGGGCGTGAAGAGCGTCACGTACAGCATACTGTACAGTGCAGCGAAGGCGATGGCCAGGTGCGCAGGCAGGAAACTTACGCCGGAGCACATACTGCCTGATGCAAGCAACCGCAAGCAGATGGCCAAGACTGTGGCTGATGTTGCTGTTGCGATAGCAGAATCCGCGATTGCATCTGACAACGCGAAGCTCAGCCCGACGTCAGACGAGATAAGGCAGAACCTCGCCGCAAGGCTGAAGCGCTACTCAAAGATAGAGGGCAGGGTAGTCGGCAAGGTATAAGTGCAGGCTGGCAGCCTATAATGTGGACTTGGCGGGATTTGAACCCGCAACCCCCTGCATGCCATGCAGGTGCGCTACCGTTGCGCTACAAGCCCTTCAGAAGGAAAAGGAGAAACAAGGCAATCCGCACCGCCGCCATACGCTTCTACACCGGAGACACAAAGATGATGTTGCCTCCCCTGAGCAGCAGTGTCCCGAGCTTCGCCTTGAGCTCCCCGTCCTCCAGCTCCTCGGCGTTCTCCAGCACAACATTCATGTGGGCATCGAAGCTCTTCACCGTGCCCCTGATGCTCATGCTGCTCTTCAGCCTGATGATAACCTTCTTGCCTATAACACTGTTCAGCAAGTCGAAAGGCCTTTCCTGCGTCATTTGCACACCCAATACAATAAAACATCTAACGCATCAATGCGCAAGCTCTCAGTCGCTTGCGCTCTTTATCTTCTTCAGGTCCTCCTTCTTTATCGCGAGCTTTATGCGCCCGGTGCCGACGTTGACCTGCTTGCCTATGAGGATGTTCTCGGCCACGCCCTTCAGCATGTCGCGCTCCCCGAAGACGCTGGCGTTGACGAAGTGCTTCACCGTCTCCTCGTATGCCGCCCTGGCAAATATGCTCGTCTTGTCTCCTGTTATTCCATGCCTGCCGGCGCTCCTTATCTTACCGCTGTAGGTCATGGCATCTGCTATGAGCGCTATGTGCTTGAAGCTCACCGTGAAGCCCTCGTCGCTTATTGTCTTGGAGAGCTCGTGCGCTATAAGGTTCCTAGCTGCCTCTATGCCGTAGACATCCTGCACCTCGAAGATGTCGTTGGAGTATATCCTGTTTTTGTTGACTCCCGGTACCTCCATGACGCCTGCCAGGTTGCTGCCTGCAGTTACGATGTAGAAGTTGCCGTTGTCATCCTGCTGTATCACAGCCTTGCCTATTCCTTCTATGCCCGACACAGTAAGGTTCCTCACGCGCACGAAGGCAGTCCTGACGCTGCGTATGTCGCGCTTGCCCTTGTGCTTGACGGTCAGGGTGTCGCCCTCGCTGCTGGTCTCGAGGCCATCGAACTTCGCCTTTATCCTGTCTGTGATGTTCTTTATCGTGAGGCTGTTTGCCTGCAGCTGCTCCCTGTCAAGGTGCACTGCCATGGTTCCTGCCTTGAGGTTCTCCTCGAAGCTGCTCATGAGCGAGCCAAGCTTCACACCCTCTACCCTGCGCTTGACATCCTTTGCCTTCTCGTAATTCTTCTCGCTCCCCTTCTCAAGCCTTATGTTCATCACCGGGAAGCTGAGCCTCTTCCTCGCATCGATTATCTCTATGATGCGCGGGAGTCCGGTGGTAGTGACCACAGACGACATGCCTGCAGAGTGGAACGACCTGAGCACCATCTGTGTGGACGGCTCGCCGAAGCTCTGCGCGGCCACAACGCCAACAGGCTCGCCCACTGTTATCTTCATGCTAGCTCCTTTGCTCTTCGCCATAATGATCACTTGCTTAAGTCCTTCTCCACGAGCGTCATCGCCGGGTCGATGCCGTCGCCGCCGTATATCGTCTGTATGAGTGCGCCGCTCGCGTCCTTGACGCTGAGGTTGGTGTCGACGTAGAAGTCCTGGAGCGCGTTGATGAGCCTGCGCTGCAGGTATCCGCTCACTGCGGTAACGAGCGACTTCGTCATGGTCGAGTCCCTGGAGCCCATTGCGTGCAGATACATCTGCAGGGGCGCCAGGCCGTCCATGAAGCCAGTCTCGACGAATCCCCTTGCAACTGGGTCGTTGCTGTTGCGCTCGAAGTAGGGCAGCACCCTTCCGCGGTAGCCGCGCGCAGGCCTCTTGCCGCGCACCTGCTGCTGGCCCAGCAGCATCTTTATCCAGGCCATGTTGAGCAGCGAACCCCTGGCGCCTATCGTCGCCATGAGGTACGCGTTGTTGCTCTCGTTGAGCGTCTTGTTTAGGTAGCCGACGGCACGCTCCCTCGCGTGCGCGAGCTCTGCTATGGTCAGCATCTCGAACGTCTCCCTGCGCGTGTACCCTGGCAGGCTCTCAAGCTTCTTGCTCTTGTAGTTCTCGAGGAGAGTCTTGACCTTCTCCCTGGCCTCGGTTATTATCGCCTCGCGCTCCCTGTTCGTCTCAGGCGTGTTGTAATAGTCCTTGATGCTGACGGTAAGGCCATGCGTGTAGTCCGTCCTGAGCGCCATGGTCGACGCCTTGAGTATGAAGTCGCTCGTGAAGTCTGCGCCGTACTCGTAGAAGATCCTGGTTAGCAGCGCGCCTCCGCCTCCTATGAGCTTGTGGTCTATTATGCCTTCTACAAGCTCGCCGTTCTTGATCACGACGTTTCCGCGGGTGTTCTTGCCGGTGTAGTTTAGGTCCTCCGGAAGCAGCAGCGAGAACAGTGCCTTGCCGCTGTACATCCCGTTCTTCAGCGGCTTAGGCAGCTCGCGTATGCCTACGTTGCTGAGCATCAGGCACGCCTCATCCTTGGTGAACTCGGCGCCGTCCTTCGTGAGCAGGTATATGCCTGCGATCTGGTCCTCTATCAGGAACGATATGGGCCTGCCGTCCCTCGATGAGAGCAGCAGGTCTTTGGGCTGCATCAGGTAGCGCGCCTCCGCCAGCGCCTCGAGGCTCTGAGGCACGTGTATGTTCATCTCGTCCCCGTCGAAGTCGGCGTTGTACGGCATGGTTATTGAAACGTTGACCCTGAGTGTCTTGCCGGGCAGCACCCTTGCCCTGTGCGCCATTATGGAGAACTTGTGCAGCGTGGGCTGCCTGTTGAAAAGCACAAGGTCGCCGTCTATCAGCTGGCGCTCCAGGATCTGCCCCGGCTCTATGGCTGCAAGCAGCTCCTCGCGGGTGAGGTCGGTGACGCGTTTGCGCATCCCGTCCTTGCCTATGAAATTGAACTCGCACGGCCATGTTGAGCTCGCAAGCGGCTTCTTGCCCTCATCGATGTTCCACTTGGTCACGTAGAACGGCACGGTGAGGTTCTCCGCCAGGCGTATGGGTATGCCTACCTCGTTTATGCCGAGCCTGGTATCGCATGATATGACGCTTCTTGCCGAGAAGTTGACGCGCTTGCCGCTCAGGTTGTACCTGAGCCTGCCCTCCTTACCCTTCAGCCTCTGGGCAAGGGTCTTGAGCGGCCTTGTGCTCCTGTGCCTTGCTACAGGCACCCCTGGAGTCTCATTGTTGAAGTATGTGGTGACGTGGTACTGCAGCAGCTCCCACAGGTCGTCTATAATTATCTGAGGTGCGCCGGCGTCTATGTCCTGCTCAAGGCGCTGGTTTATGCGCATTATCTCGACGAGCTTGTGCGTGAGGTCGTCCTCGCTCCTCTCTCCGGTCTCAAGCGTTATCGATGGCCTGACGTTGACCGGCGGCACCAGCAGCATCGTGAGCACGAGCCATTCAGGCCTTGTGGCCTTGCCGTCTATCCCAAGGTATGAAAGGTCGTCGTCGCTGACCTTGGCCAGCCAGTCTCTGATCTCGTCGGGCTTGAGCTTGTTCCCGTTGAGGTAGAAGAACGTTGGGCGCTCGAACTTCAGCTTCTGCTGCGGCACCCCGCAGTGCGGGCACTTCTTCACGCTCTTGAGCTTCTTCGTGAGCATCGCGAGCTTGCCCTCGGTCTCGACGTTGTCCTCGATTATTATATCAGTGGTTATCAGGTCCCTGACCACCGGCTTGAACTGCTCCATTTGCTTCTCGTCCAGAAGTATCCTGTGGCAGCTCTCGCACGTGGACTGCAGCAGCAGGTATATGGTCTTGGCGAACTCCGGGTGCACCACGGGCCTTACGAGCTCGATGTGTCCGAAGTGGCCGGTGCACGTCTTGGCCCTTCCGCCACACGTCTTGCACTTCAGGCCTGGGTCTATGACTCCGAGCCTCTGGTCTATCAGCCCTCCGTCTATCGGGTAGCCGTCCTCGTTGTAGGTGTCCGGCACTATGAGCTTGGCCACGCTCATCTTCTTGACCATCTCAGGGCTGATGGTGGTGAATCTTATGTAGTCTATAGTTTCGGCCTGCATATTAAGCACCTCACTCGCTCTTCAGCCTCATCCTCGCAAGTATGTGCATGGACTTGAGCTCGTCAAGCAGCAGCTTGAATGCGTAGCTCATCTCAACCTCCTCGAGGTTGCTTCCGCCGCACGTCGGGCACACGGCGACGTTCTTCGTGTAGTCGTAGTAGCCTATGTCCCCGCAGTCCTTGCAGACCCAGACCTGCCACTTGTCGCTCTGCTCCAGCATGCGGTCCTTGATCAGCAGCGAGGCTCCATGGCCCACCAGCGCATCGCGTTCCATCTCGCCGAACTTCAGGCCGCCCCTCCTGGGCTTGCCCTCCGTGGGCTGGTGCGTGAGTATCTGCACCGGGCCCCTGCTCCTTACCTGCTGCTTGAGGCTCACCATGTGCCACAGGCGCTGGTAATAGACCACGCCGGTAAATATCCTTGCCACTATCTTCCTGCCAGTGCGCCCGTCGTACAGCACCTCGTCGCCGAACTTGTCGAAGCCGTAGCTCTCGAGCACCTTGCCGTACTGCTCTATCAGCTGCTCGCCGTTGGCGGAGAATAGCGTGCCGTCGTACTGCTTGCCTTCGAGCGAAGCTGCCTTGGCTCCCAGCATCTCCATCATGTGCCCGAACGTCATCCTGTTGGGCAGCCCTATCGGGTTGATTATCATGTCGGGCACTATGCCATCCTTCGTGAACGGCATGTCCTCCTGGTTGATGAGCATGGCCACGACGCCCTTCTGGCTCTGCCTGCTTGCGAACTTGTCCCCTGCTTCGGGTATCTTCGGGCTCCTTATCCTTATCTTGACTATCTTCGTGGCGCCCGTCGTCTCGCTGAGCATCACGCTGTCGACTATGCCCTCCTCGCCTGCCCTCAGCATCGTGGAGTTGTCGCGGCGCTTCTCCTCACCTATCCCAAAGCTTGTCTGCTCCTCGAGGAACCTCGGGGGCGATACCTTGCCTATTATAACATCATTGTCATCTATCTGGAGCTCCGGCTCCACCAGGCCATCCTCGCCCAGCTTTGCGTATGTGTGCTCGCCCTTGTAGCCCTCTATGGTTGCTGCAGGCACTGTGAACTTGTCCTGCTGGCCGCCCGGGTACCTGCGCTCCTCGTCCACGTACGACCTCAGGAACACGCTCCTTCCAAGCCCCCTGTCAACAGACGCCTTGTTGAGCACTACGCTGTCCGCCATGTTGTAGCCGTAATACGTGCTTAGCGCTACCACCATGTTCTGGCCGTTTGCGTGGCGCTTTAGGTCCAGGGTGCGGTATGCAGCGCTGTTGATTATCGGCACCTGCGGGTAATAGAGCAGGAATGCGCGCGCGTCGTA
>JAKAOJ010000015.1 GCA_021812205.1 Microcaldota archaeon | reverse complement strand
CCGATCTGTACTACGCTCTCCTGCGTTTCTGTTTTTGTTTCCATGTGCATCACCTATTTTGTACACATCATACATCATGTTGGCATTTCCCGGATTTGCTGCAGTGGGGTGTTGGCGGCTCCTGCAATGCCGCACTTCACATCACCACCTGCTCTCCCGGGACTCTTCTGAACATCTGCACGTCTCCCACGTGTTCCGCCTGTGTCATGAAGCGTGTCAGCCGCTCTATCCCGAATCCGGCGCCTGCTGATGCCACAAGGCCCTTCTTCGCCTCGTCGAGGTACGCCCTGTACACATCCATGCTCAACTTGTCAGCCCCCATCCTTTCCGCCAGGCGGCCGTATTCGAACTCGCGCTCGCCGCCTGAGAGCGCCTCGCCGTAGCCCATAGGGTAGATTAGATCGTAGTTGAGGTAGTGGCCGGGGTGCGCTTCGTCCTCCTTTTCGTAGAACTCGCGCTTGTGGCATAGGGCCCAGAAGGGCTGGTCATGGGCTTTGGACGCTTCAGCCTCCCAGTCCCCCCCGTACCGCTCCTCGAGCTCATGGGTGGTATATACCTTGAACGGCGGCTTGAACTCGAAGGGTTCCTTGCCCAGGGCCCTGAACGCTGCCCTTGCCGTATCGTCGCCCTTCAACGCCCCGCTTAGGTAGGACATGAATACCTCGACGAGCTTCATAACGTCGTCCTTCTTGGCCCTCGCCATCTCGAAATCGAGCTGCGTGAACTCAAAGAGGTGCCGCTTCGTCTCCCGGCGTTCGGCACGCTCGAGCCTTATGTTCGGCGATAGTATGAACAGCTTCGGAAGCTCACGGACCGCAAGCTGCTTGTGTAGTATCATAGAGTTCATGGTGTAGAATTTCGCGCCAAGGTATTCGACCTCGGGTGTCTTCAGTATCGAGGAGCCTGGATCAGGCCCCAGGGGGTCGGTGCTCTTCCCAAGCATTACAGGCATGAGCTGGACGAATCCATTGTCGTGGAAATAGTCTATGGCATGCCTCACTATCGTGCTTCCTATTTCCAGCCTTGCGGTCAGTTCCTTTGTCATTGCATCACCAAGTGCGATTTGCGTGGGCTGCCGGGAATAATCCCTTGCTGCACGTACATCAGCCGCTCAATCAGGGAAGCGCCGTGCTGAAGCTCGACCCTGTATGCAATCCGGATTTTGGCCTTGCTCCTTCCCATGCTTTCACCAATTGTATTGCGCCGCTTCCTGAATAAATAGTTTTACAACGATTTCCTGCTATTTATACAGAAAAAAACGATACATTTTTATATATTGTTGGAAAATATACAAACATGGATGAGATTGACGAGGACATAATAGCTGCCGTGAACTCGGGCACGATAAGATATTCACGCATAGCCAAGAGGCTCGGCCTGCCGCTCTCCACCGTGCATTTCAGGGTCAAAAGGCTAGAGAGGGAAAAGGTGATAAAGTATTACAAGGGCGAAATAGACTGGAAGAACGCAGGTTTGTCGCTTACGGCCTTTATCTCGATAACCATAGATGTGGACCTTCTCAAGAAGCTCAGGAAGTCGCAGAAAAAGCTGCTGGATGAGCTGCTCGACATACCATACGTACAGGAAGGCTATGTCATAACGGGCGACGCTGACATACTGATAAAGGTTGTAGCCAAGGATTCAGAACACCTCGGCAACATGCTGATGAAGCAGATAGACTCTAAGGAGGGAATAGTGCGGACAAAGACGATAATTGCACTGTAATAGCCTCGTGTTTCAAAAACATTAATATACTGTGGCAGTGATATAGGCAAGCTGGGCGATATGATGCTGAAGGGTGTCTTCAACGCGAACATTTACTACATGCAGATAATGGATGAGAATGGCAAAATCGATGCGAACCTTTTCCCGAAAGACCTCAAGGACTCAACAGTAGTAGAGATGTACAAGAAGATGAGCATGGCGAGGCAGCTTGACGCCAAGGTGCTCAGCCTGCAGAGGCAGGGGCGTGCTGTAACGTACGCCCCGCTGATAGGCCAGGAGGCAGAGCAGATCGGCAGCGCCTTCGCGATGAGGCCTGCAGACTTCTTCGTACCGAATTTCAGGCAGCATGCAGTATATATGGCGAGGGGCTTCCCGCTTGACAAGTTCTTTATGTACTGGCGGGGCTACGAGGAAGGCGACAGCATACCAAAGGAAGTCAACGGGCTGCCGGTTGCTGTGCCTGTGGGAACCCAGATGCCGCATGCGGCAGGCATAGCCTACGCGCAGAAGTACAGGAAGAGCGGGGCTGTCACGATTGCGTATGTGGGCGACGGAGGCACATCGGAGGGCGATTTCTACGAGAGCCTCAACTTCGCCGGCGTTTTCAAGCTGCCCCTTGTAACAATAATAGAGAACAACCAGTGGGCAATATCAGTCCCTAGGTCAAAGCAGTCCGCCGCACAGACGCTTGCGCAGAAGGCAGTAGCGGCAGGAATAAAAGGCATACAGGTGGATGGCAACGACGTCATAGCAGTGTACAAGGCAGTGAGCGACGCCATAAGGGAGAGCGCAAGCGGACCCACGCTGATAGAGGCGCTGACGTACAGGATGAGCATGCACACCACTGCAGATGACCCCACGAAGTACAGGTCTGACGATGAGGTCAATGCATGGAAGGCGAAGGACCCGCTCCTTAGGGTAAGGAAGTATCTCGAGTCCAAGAAGCTCTGGAGCGACGAGCTTGAGGCGAAGATGCTGGATGAGAACCTGAAGGCCATCGACGCCGCGGTTGATAAAGCGGAGCAGTTCAAGCCTGATCCAAAGAGCATGTTCGAGAATGTTTACAGCTTCATGCCGGATGTGCTGAAAGAGGAGGAGGACGAGGCGATAGCCGCGAACTTCTGGCAGGGTTAGGCAGGTGATAGAATGATGATGAACATGGTCAGCGCCATAAACAGCGCTATGGACCTCTGCATGCAGGAGAACAAGGACATGGTGCTCTTAGGGGAGGACATAGGCAAGGACGGCGGCGTCTTCCGCGTAACAGAGGGCCTGCTGGCAAAGTACGGGGAGGACCGCGTCATAGACACTCCTCTCGCGGAATCCAGCATCGTCGGCGCCGCCATTGGCATGGCGCTTGCAGGCCTGCATCCTGTGCCTGAGCTGCAGTTCGCAGGCTTCATGTACCTGTCGTTCAGCCAGCTCGTCAACCATGCTGCAAGATACAGGACCAGGACCAGATCCGCGATGAGCCTTCCTATTATAATACGCACGCCTGTGAGCGGCGGCGTCCGCACCCTCGAGCACCACTCCGAAAGCCCCGAGGCTTTCTTCGCGCACCCGGGAGGCATAATCGTAGTGGAGCCTTCGACCCCGTATGACGCGAAGGGGCTGTTCATCTCTGCTTCGCACATGAACGACCCCGTAATGTTCCTCGAGCCCACGAAGCTCTACAGGCTGTTCAAGCAGGAAGTACCTGACTCGATGTATGAGGTGCCCATAGGCAAGGCCAGCGTGCTTAGGGAAGGCGAAGATCTTACCATAATAACCTACGGCACCATGACCAGCATAGTCAGCGACGTGGTGGAGAAGAAGAAGGTGTCTGCCCAGGTAATAGACTTGAGGACAATAAATCCGCTGGACGAGAAGACTATCCTTGATGGGGCTAAGAAGACGGGCAAGGTGATTGTGGTGCATGAAGCTCCAACAAGCTTCGGCGTTGGTGCTGAGGTGTCAGCCAGGATAGCGGAGAAGGCGATGTTCGAGCTTGATGCGCCCATAATGCGCGTTGCCTCGCCGAGCTTTCCGTACCCGTTCCCGGCCTATGAGCAGTACTACTTGCCCAATGCAAACAGGATAGGCGCTGCAATAGACAAAATGTTATCGGTGTGATTATGAAGGAGCTCAAGTTCGTTGATGTTGGCGAAGGCATAACAGAGGGCCATGTGCAGAAGTGGCTGGTAAAGGACGGGTCCGAGGTGAAGGAGGACACGCCAATAGTGCAGGTGGAGACTGACAAGGCTGTTGTGCAGGTGCCCGCGCCAGCCAGCGGCACCGTGAAGTTTATAGCCAAAGAGAACAGCGATGTGCACGTCGGCGACACTATAGCTATCGTAGGCACTGCTGAAGAGCTCAAGAACGCAAGTACGGGTGCTGGAGCCCAGGCAGGTGCAGGCAGCAAGCCCAAGGCAGCAGCACCAGCGCCCGCGGCAAATGCCGAAGCTACGAAGCAGGCGCCCGAGGTGCTTGCCACTCCGTCAGTGCGCAGGATGGCCGAGCAGATGGGCGTGGACCTTGCAAAGGTGACAGGCACGGGCCCGCATGGAAGGATACTTGAGAACGATGTGAAGTCGTTTGCCTCTGACACAAACGGGGTTGCCGGAGCGGCTGCTGCAGCCCCGAAGTACTCTGAAGTACTGCAAGAGCAGCACAAGGACAGCATAGAGCGCGTCCCGCTTTCGCAGACCAGGAAGGCCATAGCGAAGAACATGGAGGCTTCGTGGACGATACCGAGAGCCTCGCACATGGACCTTGCCGATGCAAGCGCCCTCTTCGCGGTCATGCAGAAGGAGAAGACGAAAGCGCTGCAGGGATTCGGGGTCAAGCTCTCGTACTTCCCCTTCATAATAAAAGCCGCGGTGGAGGCGCTCAAGGAGAACCCGCACTTCAACGCGAGCTACGACAGGGACAAGCTTGAGATACTTGTCAAGAACTATTACAATATAGGGCTCGCTGCCGAGGCGCCTGACGGGCTCAAGGTCGCCGTGGTCAAGGACGCTGGCAAGAAGAGCATACTGGAGCTGGCAAAGGAGATATCCGAGCTGCACAGGAAGGTCACTGACCAGACCATAACCCTCGATGAGATGCGCGACAGCACTTTCACAATAACCAACATAGGCAGCCTTGGAGGCGGGTTCCTTGCAGTCCCGATGATAAATTACCCCGACGTCGCAATTCTTGGAGTGACCATGATAAGGGACTGGCCTGTTGTTGAGAACGGAGAGGTAAAGGCAGGCAAGGTGCTGCCGTTCGTAGTCACATTCGACCACAGGGTGGTTGACGGCGCAGAGGCCGTAAAGTTCGGGAACGCCTTCAAAAGGTACATAGAGGACCCTGAGTTCCTCGAGATGCTTTAGCGCTTGCGTGTTTCAATGGTGATGGGAGAGCTTCCTGAGAAGGTCGACCTCGCAGTAATAGGCGGGGGGGTTGGCGGCTATGTTGCTGCCATACGCGCAGCGGAGCTCGGGATGAGCGTCGCCCTAGTCGAGAAGGAGAAGCTCGGGGGGCACTGCCTGAATTACGCCTGCATACCGTCCAAGACCCTCATACACATATCGGACATATTCTACGAGGCGAAGAACTCAGAGAGGTTCGGCATCCATGCAGACAACGTTACCATAGATGCGAAGAAGATGTATGACTGGCGCATGGCGGTTTCGAAGAAGCTCGAGGAAGGGGTGGCGTACCTATGCAAAGCCAACCAAATAGATGTTTTCAAGGGTACTGCGACGTTTGTTGGATCTAGCAAATTGCAGCTGACCGACGGGGTGGACCTCGAATTCAAGAACGCGGTCATAGCAACAGGCTCCGAGCCGATCCGGATCAAGGGCTTTGAGTTCGACGGCAGGCTCGTCCTTGATTACAAGCAGGCGCTGATGCTTGACTACGTACCAAAGAGCATGACCATAATAGGCGCAGGATACGTCGCAGTTGAGATAGGCATGCTATATGCGAAGTTCGGCACCCAGGTGTCGATAATAGCTAGGTCGGATGTGCTGTCAAGGTTCGATCGCGATGCAATTGCAGTGATAAAGAAGAAGATGGATAGCCTCGGCATAAAGGTATATACAGGCGTGACGCCGGACTCGCGCGACGGCAACACAGTGAGGCTGAGCGACGGCACATCTGTCAGCGGCGACGTTATAGTAGTTGCAGTTGGGCTTGCCCCATACACCGACGGGCTTGGGCTTGAGAATACCAGGGTGGAGAGGGACCAGAAAGGCTTTATCAAGGTCGACGGACAGCTCAGGACCTCTGACCCCGGCATACTCGCGGTGGGCGATGTTATAGGCGAGCCCATGCTAGCGCACAAGGCCATCAGGCAGGGCGTAGTTGCCGCCGAGGTGGCATCTGGCATGCAGGTAAAATACGACAACAGGGTCGTGCCTGCCGTGATATTCTCCGACCCTGAGATAGCCATAGCGGGCAGTGTCGAGGAGAAGGAAGGCATAACGGTGAAGAAGTTCCCGCTGACAGCCCTGGGCAGGGCAATAGCGCTCGGTGCAACCGAGGGCTTCGTGAAGGTGGCGTACAGCCAGGACGGCGTGGTCGAAGGCATCGAGATAGTAGGAAGGGACGCGAACGCGATGATTGCCGAGGCTGCCCTTGCAATGGAGATGGGAGCAACGGTCGAGGACATCGCCGATACCATCCACCCGCACCCGACCTTCAGCGAGGCTGTGCAGGAAGCTGCCGAGGCCGCTGCGGGTAAGCCCGTGCACTTCTTCTACGGGAAGGGGTAGGCGCATGGATTATTTCAGCGATTTCTCCAGCCGCATGACAATGACGTCGCTCGGCAGCCTCCACTCGCTACGGCACCAAGGCACTGGCCCAAAGCTGCTGCTGCTCCACGGCCTAGGAGGCAACACCAAGGTGTGGGATAGGATGGTGAAATTCCTCCCGGATGAATATGACGTTACGCTTCTGGACCTTTTGGGCCATGGGGAATCAGCTGCGCCAAAGATAGACTACGAGATGGACA
>JAKAOJ010000014.1 GCA_021812205.1 Microcaldota archaeon | reverse complement strand
CTTGATGACTTTTTAAAAAAGGTTAGAAAAGGTATGAAAGAATGACTAGACAGCGCCTTGCTGAAGATATTTTAAGTTTTAGAGCTGCGGTTAAATTCGATATGGCCTATATCAAATCGCATTTAAAAGATATGCGCGAATCCTTGCATAAAAGGAGGGGCAATTTCGATTTAAACAGATTGTTATTGATAGATAAAAATGGCACTACCACACCAAAAGATACTTACGAAACTCGGTCTACTAGATAAAGAAACTGCAAAGCGTATCTCCGGCTCAGGAGGCAGCCATCCGTTAAACAGTTTCTTGCTTTATTCTATCATATACCTTCTGAGAATGCTGTTTTTGCCGCAAAGTTCGAAGGGGGCATTTGAGATTTTCGACGGCGAGCGCGGGTTCAGTTCCCTTGCTTTGCCTGCCAGGGCAATGGCAGCGTGATGCTTTCCGGCTAGCTCGCAAATCCCAGTTTTAATACGTTGCTTGCTACATCTTAGCATATTTACGGCGATCGGATGGAGACCAGCACAGGGCACACCACCTTAAAGCTGCTCATGCTGAGCACAGTGGTCTATGCGCTGAACGGCACCCTAGAGTATCTCCTGCTCAGGAGGTTTGGGCTCTACCCGTTCTTCTTCCTTTGGAGCCTCGGCGGCCTGCTTTCGGTGCCGCTGCTCATGCATATAATGGGCATGAGGAACGACCTATTCAAAGACGTCCGGAAGCACATTCCCAGCATCGCGGGCGGAGCTTTCCTTGTCCTATTGAATCTCACCCTGTTCATGGCCTTCAAGCTATATGCCCTTGCAGGCGTATACCCGCTTATAGCGGTCAGCTCGCTCGTTTTCTTCGCCATAGACCTTGCGAGATACAGGTCCAGGCTGAACACCCGTGCAATCGCGCTCACTGCAGCCGGCATAATCCTTGTAGTGGCAGGCACATTCTTTGCCGAGAGCCACGGCTACTCGTTCAACTATTTCATGCTCCCGTTCGCGCTTGCGATAATACTATTCGCAGGCTTCGGGTACTACCTGGTGTTCTACAACATCCGCAAGTACAGCGTAGGCTCCAAGGTCAGCGCCATAGCACTAGCCTCATTTATACCTTCCGTGTTCCTGCTTTTTGCTGCACCATACAGCAAAATTATCCAGATGGCGCACCCTTTCTATTCTATGCTGGCTGTATTCAGCGGGATGCTTTATGTTGCAGCTGTAGCCATAGAGCTTAAGGCTGTGAAGATAAACGAGAACATAAAGCTTTACATGAGCGTGATTTCAAAGAACTTCATAAACAACTTCACATACCTCGATACCGTCCTGGTGCTTCTGTTCAGCATTGCAATAGGCAGCTTCACGCCAATCGAGATAGTTGGCGGCCTTCTCATAGTGGCTGGAGTTATAGTCATAACTATAGCAAAAGGGTATGAGGGTTAGGAAGCCCCGCCCTACTGCAAATGCCTGCATTTACCCGCGCACTAGCTGATGACAGAACCCTTAACATCTACGCTCAGATTATTCTAGCCTCTTTATTATGTGGTAGCCGAACTGAGTCTTGACTATCCCTGATACCTGCCCCTTTTCGAGCTTGAAGGCTGCGTCCTCGAACTCCCTCACCATGACACCCCTCCCGAACATGCCTAGGTCGCCCCCGTGCTTCCTGCTGCCATCAATCGAGTACTGCTCCGCAAGCTTCGCGAAGCTCTCGCCCTTGTTCAGCTTGTCGAGCGCCTCCTGCGCTGTAGACAGCTTCTCCACTAGTATGTGTGCGCAACGTATCTGCCCTGCCATAAAATCACCACGTAATACCGCAGCCACACATTTTATATCTATCCTTATGGCTGCATGCCTGCGGCCTGTCCATCTGCAAGGCAAAAAACGTAAATACAGCTATAGCGAAAGCTTTGCGGGTGAAACGATGGGATTCTTTGAGAAGAAGAAGTCCGCAGACAGCGGCAGTGCACCGCCAGCCCCTGTACAGAAGAGGGAGGATGCAGCCGAAACAGCCCCAGAGTCTCAGTCTATGCCTGGGATTGGCAAAAAGCTGATAGAGCTTGGCGGCAGCAGTGTCGAGGCGAAAGGCCTGCTCATAAAGCTTACCGGCCGCAGCGCAGTCGCCGAGGCTTCGCAGAAGCTCCTGAGGCTGCTTGACAGCAAAAACATAAGGGGCGAAGCAATAGTGGAGCTGTACAAGGAGCATGCGGGTACCGGCTCAGAGGCAGAGCAGATAGAGCGCATGAACTCATTCCTGGAGAGCATGCAGTAGCAGGCGCTGCCTGGACCTGCCGGCTTAATGCCGGCTGTCGGTGCTGCCGTGGCCCCCTTCACGCCTGTAACCATGGCCATGGCCATCCCCGTGCCTGAAGCCTTCACGCCTCTGGCCGTAGCGGTTCCGTCCCTGGCCTCCCTGGCCTCCGCCGAAGCCCCTGCGCCTGTCGTCTCTGTGCCCGAAGTCGCGGTGCTCGCTGAAGACGCGTATGTGCTCGTAGTTCTTCGTCTCCAGGAATATCTTCTCGAGCTTTATGTTCGCCTCGTGCTCTATGGCGTCTACGGCGCCAAGCTGGTCCCTCGAGACGATCGTGAACGCCCTGCCGTCCTTGCCCATGCGTGCTGACCTTCCGACCCTGTGCACATAAACATACGGGCTGTCGGGCACGTCGAAGTTTATGACGTCTGTGACATCCTTTATGTCGAGGCCCCTTGAGGCAACGTTCGTGGCTATGAGGAAGCGGCCGCCCTCCTTGAACCTGCTCAGGCCGCGCTCGCGCATTGCCTGGGTCTGGCCCCCGTGCATGAGTATTGCGTCGATGTTCTGCTTGCGCAGGAAGTCATACACCAGGTCCGCGCCGCGCTGGGTCTGAATGAATATTATGCCCTTCTTGGGCTTGTACTCGTCTATGTACGCGAGCAGCATGTGAAACTTCATGGCACCGTGGGCGATGCTGTAGAGGTGCTTTATCGAGTTGACCGTTATGTCCTCCTCCTCGCCTACAGACACGTACTCGGCATCGTGCATGTGCCTCTTCGATATATCTATTATGCGCCTCGGCATAGTGGCGGAGCAGAGCATCGTCTGCTTGGTCTCTGGCGTCCTGGCGAGTATGTACTCTATGTCATCTATGAACCCCATGTCGAGCATTATGTCCGCTTCATCGAGGACCAGGAACCTCACGTCGTCGAAGTTTAGCGCACCCCTGTCCATCAGGTCTATTATGCGGCCAGGCGTGCCTACGACTATCTCAGCCCCCCTGTCCAGCTTGTCCATCTGCACGTTTATCGATGCGCCTCCGTAGACCGTGACCACGCCGAACTTGCGCCCAACCAGCTTCTCAGCTGTTTCTGCTGTCTGCAGCGCCAGCTCCCGGGTCGGCGCAATCACAAGCACGTGCGCCCTGCCCCTCGGCAGAGCGTCCAGCTTCTCAAGTATAGGTATAAGGAACGCCAGCGTCTTGCCGGTGCCTGTCTTCGCGCGCGCTATCACGTCGCGCCCCTTCTGCATCAGGGGTATGGCCTCTCGCTGCACGTCTGTCGGTTCTGTTATGTTCAGCCTCTTCAGGGCTGCTACTAATTCTGGCTTTACGTTAAGCTCTTCGAAATTCAAATTAACACCATTATGCAAGAATTAGGCTGTGACTCTTATCTTGCCGGTCTGCACTAATAGGGGCACGTCAGATATATAATCCTTGCCGTGCACTGGGGCAGAATGCAAGCTGCTTCAGCATTATGCGCGTTTGCGCTTCGCTTCACACACTCTTCGTATGCCTCTTGCCGTACACTGCTTTTGCCGCATCAATGACAATCTTAGTGTACGCTTCAATGCCTGCGGCGTTGAACCCGCTGAAACCGCCCCTGAGCGTGAAGCCTGAAGCCTGCGCATGGCCATTGCCCCCGAGGGCCGCAGAAAGCACTGAAGAGTCAACACCCGCCGCGCTCCTGACGTGCGCAGCTCCGTCCTTCGTAGTCACGAACACCTGTATGTCTGCTCCAGTCTTCTCCCCTATCAGCTCGCAGGCCATGTTGCTCTGGAGGTTGTTCGCGAACGCTATCCCTATGACATGCGTGCCTACGCGCTCCGAGCGCACCGTCGCATTGAGGCTCGCCAAGTTCTCTGCCTCTGATTTCTTGTAAACAGAATCCAGCCGTTCTATGACCTGCCCTTCCAGCCTGCCCTTTGATAGCTCCTCCACCAGCTCAGAGCGCATGGAGTTGCTTGCTTTATCGTCCCAGTCCAGGAAGGCTATTATGCGTGCGAGCCTCATGAGCGCCTGGTCCAGGCCACTGTCTTCAGGCCTGAGATTGAAGTCCGTAAGGTGCTATAGCTCTGCGAGCCTTTTGCAGGTATCATCGCCGCTGCAAAGGTTCTCATAGACAAGCTCTGCCCCGCAGAACAACGGGTTCTCGCCGCATACAAGCACGGAAGCATGCTCGCTGACTATCTCGGCGGCGCCCTCAGGCCATGGGTGATGGTCCAGCCATATGAGCCTGTTGCCGTGCTCTTCAAGCCTTTCCAGCATCTCGTGCAGCTCAGGCACCGTGTCTGCGTTGATGTTGACGTCCGAGATTACCACGGTGCCATTGCGGAACGATTCAAGGCCCTTCATCGCGCCCATGAACTCTTCCGTGGCCGGATTTGTGAATATTGTCAGCTTTACCTGGCCATTGTATGCCTTGAGCATCTCTGCAGCACACGCTATCCCGTCGAAGTCTCGCCTGTGGCTCACGACTGCTATGTTTCCGTTTATCGTGCGCATGCTACCGCATCATAGGAAATAATACAAATAGAATGCCAGCAAAGGCTTAAAGGCATTCGGCGCAGGCAGCGCTACCGCCTTTCGCCCATGCAGCGGATGTACTCTTCGAGCTGGTCCCTCCTGACCCTCGTAGACATGGTCGCGCTGTCGCGCACCACCACGTACTCGCCTTCTACAGGCTTGGCAAGCTCGGCATAGAGCTTTTTGCTGTCGAAATGCCTGAGATACCAGAACCTCCAGAAATTTATGCCCATTATATCACTTCTTGTAGTCCAGGAAGCTCACCAGCCTGCCGTACTCGCTGCCCACGCTCTTGCCGTAGCGCTCCCTCACGTACATGGCTGCTTCCTCAGCAGATTTATCGCTGGAGAAACGCGCCTGGGCCATGAATCCGGCCTCTCCATGCGTCACGTATACCTCCTCGACCTCCTCGAGTGCCAGCAGCTCCTTTGCCAGGCTGTTCGCTTCAGCGCCCGGCCTGGGGTTCAGGAAGAAAAGCTTGTGGAAGGTACTGCCGTTCCTGTTCACAGTGAAGAGTCTTTCTGGGCTCTTCCTTATGTTCCCGGCGACTTTCTGGTTGTTCATGCTCCCACGCATACAATCATTATCAAAGTTATCCAATTTATCCAAAAGAGGCTAATCTAAAACAGGTTCAGTCTGCGTAGACAATGTGGTAGATGCCTTCAGCGACCTTCACGACCTTGATCGGCCTGCTGTCGTTGTTGACACGTTCCTCAGTATTGTTGAAAAGTCCAAACATGATAATCACGTGCGCAGGTATGTGCGCCTTAGCATCCACTCAAGACCTGAATGGGTGGAGAAGGGGCTGGTGGCTGGGTGGAGGGTTGAGCTTTGGACTGAAACGTTAATTAGAGATTCATCCATGCGCTCTGACATTCCACCAACCCCTTCACTAAACCATTAGCGCATATGGCATATAAATAGGTTACGAAAAATAAAAATAAGGGTGCCAATATTTACCCTTTTGAGCAGACATGCCCTCGGAGATGGCCCTGTAGCAAGGTATTTAAAAAGAGACAGAGATTTGAACCTGATGGAGATAAGCACGCTCTCTAAGAAGATACTGCGCGACCTCTGCACAGACTCGAGGGTCACGATAACCGAGCTCTCCTCCAGGTACGGCATAACGCGCAAGATGGCGAAGGGCCGTGTCGCTGCGCTGGAGAAGGAGCTCGGCCTCAGGTACACCCTCGAGCTGGACTACGAGAAGCTCGGGTTCGCGCCCATGCACGTTGTGCGGGTGAAGTTCTCCACTAAGCCCAAGCCGGCAGAGCTCGCAAAGCTCATAGCCAGGAGCAGGCCCATACAGTTTGCTGCAACTACAAAGGGCAACTTCGACATGCTGGTGTTCATGCTTGCGAAGGGCCCGAAGGAGTACTTCACGTGGGAGATGGACTTCTGGGCGCTGCTTGCGAAGTACGGCGTAGGGACGCGTTCGGCTGAAACCACAGTCATGCACCTGGGGTTCGTACCGATGAACGACGAATCGATAGCCGCATCGTCTACGTCAGACATCTACAAGCGCATGCTCACTGCACTAAACAGCAATTCCAGGATGACCGTCAGGGAGCTTGCAGGCAAGGTCGGCATAAGCGAGGAGCTGGCGAAGTACCACATCAAGAAGCTTAACAGGACAGGGATAATAAAGCGCTACACCGCAATAGTCACGAAGTCTCCGCTGAAATACAACATAGTCTATTTCTTCAACTATACGATAAGGGGCGGCATAGCCTCCAGGGTGCAGAACGAGCGCAGGACCATGTACTTCAGGGAGCCAAAGGAGTTCCCGGTGCTCAACGAGTTCCAGATGATGCTTTCGACAACCGGCAGCGACGTCTCGTTCACATGGGCGGTGTACGAGGATTACAAAGAGGGGCTGGAGCAGAGCGTCATGACCCATGCGAGGGTCTACAGGGCAGATTCCCCCGTGCCCAAATACGCCACCATAGACACGGCGGTGAAGGGCTTCATGCCGCTCCGCAACCTGGACCAGAAGTCCAATTACGACCTCACGATCGGGGGCCTGTCGGAGGCGTAGACGGCCCTGCGCTACGCACCATCGCCGAGT
>JAKAOJ010000013.1 GCA_021812205.1 Microcaldota archaeon | reverse complement strand
CGCCCCGGCTCTTGAGGAGCTTAGGCACGTACTCGAATATGGCTACGATCAAGAGTGCGAAAATTGGCAGGCCCACGGTAAGCGGTATGCCAAGTATGCTTGGTATGCGGCCGCTGAGCGTGGCGTGGTACGGCTGATACATTACCAGGAAGATGCTTATGACGGCTATCACTATTATGTTCATGCGGAAGAAGTCCCAGTGCAGGTCGCGCCTGAAGACGCTGATTATGCCCTGTATCAGTATGTAGATGCCAAGCACTCCGGCATCTACGGTGTAGTAGTGGGCGCCCAGGAACGTGCTGGCAAACGCTATGCCGGCAAGTATTGCCAGCCTGGTGCTCTTCATGTTCCTTATAGCCAGCATGTAGGCTGCAAAGAAGAAGAACAGCGTGAATATGCCCCATGGCTCCAGCAGCTGCTCTCCGGATACGAATGTGGTGAATAGGACAGGCATTGTTGCCGCAAGCGACGCGCCTATCAAGCCTATGTATTTGTCATACTCATAGTAGAGAAGCATGAACACGACGAACACCAGCAGAGCGGCGGTTATCGGCGGATAAAAGCCGCTGACGTAGCTCATCAGGCTGGTGCTGAACGAGGTAAAGTGCGGACCTAGGCTGTTGGCAAGCGAGTACCAGTATGCTTCAAGGTACGGCACCAGCGGCTGTATGCGTACGCTTGTGCCAGTAGGTATTGTGGGCCATGCGCTTGGCGAGTACAGCACCTGGTAGCCGAAAGTAAGTATTGATTCGGTGCTTAGCATGTCGAAATACGGGTCGAACTCGAAAAACTTCGGGGTTATGCCTATGCTCATCATGCGCGTCCCGAATGCAAGCAGCATTATGGCAAGAAGCGCCACCCAGATCCAGTTTATCTTTAAGCCTGCGCGCTCCTTGGCAGCCAGGCCTGATCCAGAAGAGGCTGCCTCGACCCTGAGCCGGTCAAGGAGTATGCGCTCCTCCTGCTTGTGGTCGCGCTCCAGGCGCTCCTCCTCGTCCTTGTGCAACGCCAGTATGCGCGCCCTGTCCTGCTCGGAAAGGCTTACACCCTGCACCTCGTGCTGGTGCCTGGACTTAAGCTCCTCCTCTTCGCGCGTGTGCTTGGCTATTATCCCGCTTGCCGCGGAAAACTGCGAGAGCTCTGCGCGTATATCGTTGATGGTGTGCTCGGCTTCCTTCTCTATAGAGGAAAGCTCTGCATGCTCACTTGCTACAACAGACTTGCGGCGAGGAATCTTGGCGCCTATGCCGAAGCTTGAGAAGACGCCCTGCTGCGCGCATAGTATAAGACCGACTACAGTCAGCACCAGCGCGTTTGCCTCGAACAGGCCCAAGGAGAACGTGAACGCATGCACAGCGTTCATGGCGTACGACTCAAGCCATGTGAGGGTGGCTGGGGCTATGAGCCCAAATATGAAGCCTATGACCGAAATCTCGAAAAGCGAGAGCTGCGTCTTCCTGAGAAGCGCTAGGGCGAGAAGCTCCCCTGGCACGAACATGGTCAGGAACGCAACTATTATGGTAAGTATTATGTAGCCCATGATACCATTCTGCAGTGCTGCGGAGCAAGGTCAGATGTGGATTGGCCGGCCCCAAAATAAAAGCCTTGCCGTTTGTTTCGCATTTATCCGTTAAGTATGGACTTCGGAACCTCGACCGCCTTTATCTCACGGTCGGGAAACTTTGTGCCTGGCGGAACTATGCGCACGCGGACCCCTATTGCTCCGTACTTCGGGTACGCTGTGGCATCCCCCTGAAGCACGAGAGATGTAACGTCGCCAGCCTTTGGGATGTAACCGACGCTCTTCCTTATTGTTTTGGCCCTTGCGCCCTTGGCTGCAAGCTTGCCGCTCATTATTATCTCTGCGCCCAGAGCCCCGTTCTCCATGATGCTCCTCAGCGTCTGCTGGAGTATCTTCCTAGGGTTTATGGAGCGCTCCAGCTTGCCTGTTATGTCCTTGGCAACGAGAAGCGGCTCGAGCATCTTGTTGCCGACCTCTACCACGCTTATCTGCGGGTTGTTGACAGCAAACTTCTTGCGTATCGTGTCGGTTAGCTCGTCTATCGTCTTGCCGGCCCTGCCGATGACCCTGCCTGGGTTGAGCACATACACTGTTATGCGCGTGAGCACTGGAGTCTTCTGTATCTCGACACGCGAGAAGCCTGCCCTCGCAAGGTTCGCCATCAGAAACTTGGAGATGCTGAGCTTTACCAGGGCGTCATCTATGAACTTCCTCTCGATTGCCATTTAATCACTTGGTTTCTGATGCAGGCGGCGCCTGCTCAGGCTTCTGCGGCTTCTGCTGCATCTCCGGATGCTGCTTCTTCGCCGCTGCGGCAGGCTTTGGCTTTGCCGAAGGCTTCAGGGCCTGGGTTTTGTGGCCCTCCTTTGCCACTCGTGCCTCGAAGGCGCGGCGCTCCCTCTTCATTGTCTGTGCTGCCCTCGGGCCCATCGAAACGTCCTGTGGCTCAGCAACGCCTATCTCGACCTTCGCCAGCTCGACGTCGCTGTGCCTGAGGGTAGCGTATCCGTAGCTGTCTGAATGGTACAGCATGCCGCGGGACGGGTTCCTGCGCAGTATCTGGGTCTTGTTTGCACTTGCATGGACAACGAAAAGCGATGACTCGTCGTATCCCTTGCCTCGGGCACCCGCTACTGCGTTGAGCAGCACCTTTCTGACCATCGCGGCGCACTTCTTTGGGTACCTGCCCTTCTTCCCTCCGAGCTCGTGCCTGGAGCCCATCCCTTTGTTGTGGCGCCTGAATAGCACCGGCTCCTTCCCTGAGGACACGCCCTCTAGGAATGTGAGCGCGCTTTCGACTGGCTTGTAGCGTATCGAATCGCAGACCGCGCCCAGGTCCTTGTAGCTGGCGTTGAGGTCCTTGGCCATGGCTAGCGAGAGCCTTGTGCCTTTCGCATTGAACGAATATTTCACAGTCAGCACCGTTACTTCTGCGACAGGAACTTGCTGCCGCGAGTAGCTTTTATTCCAGGAGCAGAGTGCTGGACGCGCTTGGTCGACGGAGCGAACTCGCCGAGCCTGTGGCCCAGCATGTTTGCCTCGATCTTCACGCGCATGAACTCCTTTCCGTTGTAAACGTCAAAATCCATCCCGACCCAAGAGGGCAATATGAGCGCGTCGCGCACATGGGTGCGCACCGGCTTGCCCTTCGCCCTCCTCGCCTCTATCTTCTCGGTGAGCTTCCTGTACTGAATCGAGTTGCGTGAGAGCCAGCGCCTCTGGCGCGACTTCACGAGCTTGCTGTAATCCTCCAAGCTCAACGCTGCAGCATCAGCAGGCATCCTGCCCTTGAACGCAACTCTTTCAGCCATTTATTACCACTGCAGTTACTTCTTTCCCCTTCCGCGTGCCTGCTTCGCCCTGGAGACGTAGCCGTTCTTGTCTATGAAGTATAGGTAGCCCTCCTCGCGCGAGACCTTCTCGTTTGAGACGCGCTCCTTGCTCCCACGCTTGCCGCGCATTGGCGTGCGCCAGACATAGCCATCCTTGCCAAGGTAGTATAGGTACCCCGACTCCCTGCTAACAGCCGTGTTCGATATTTTCTCTGCCATGATGACACCCGTCTATTTTATCTGCGTGCGACTATTTATTCCTTACCTTTTCCTCCTTCCTGTGCGCCTTGCAGCTATATGGCCGACCTTCCTGCCAGGAGGCGCACGCCTGGATGTCATGCTGCTCTTGCCCTTGTGGTGCTGCTTGCCGCCGAATGGGTGGTCCACTGGGTTCATCTTTACGCCGCGGTTCCTTGGCCATGTCCTGTTGAGCGTGTGCATCATGTAGTGAGACTTGCCTGCCTTTACTAGGGGCTGGTCAGACATGCCCCCGCCGGCAACAACTCCTAGCTCTGCCCTGCAGTCGCCGCTGAGTGTGGCGGTTGACTTCGACGGCATAAGCACTGTGGCATTGCCGCCTATGTGGGAGGTTATGTATGCTGCTGCTCCAGCGGAGCGCACATACCTTCCCCCGTCGCCCGGGGTGGACTCAATGTTGAATATAGGGACACCTTCAGGTATGTCGGACAGCTTCATAACGCTGCCTATGTGGTAGGCGCCACCGTAGTATATCTTGTCGCCGATACTTATACCCTCAGGCGCAATCATGTAGCCGGTGCTGAAATCATCGTAAACCACCTCCATCAAAGGTGCCGTGTGGCCGGTGTGGTTGAGCAGCTTGACTACTTCTGCAGCCCCCTGGAACGAAGTGCCCTTGGAGTACGTAGCTTCTATGTCGAACGTCCCTGGCAGCTTCGTGTATAGCACTGAGCCTTTGCCACGCCTTTGCTGCCTAAGCTTCTTTCCCATTGATCACACCAGCTTCAGTTTCATTGCAACGTCGCTTGCGTTGAAGCCCTTGGCGACCTTTATGAATGCCTTCCTTGTGTTGTTCGGCATGTTAGCGGTGTGCACAGACTGCACCTTCACGCTGAAGACACGCTCGAACTCCTTTTTCACGTCGTTCTTGGTTGCGCGTGGGTCTATCATGTAGACTACCACGTTATTCTTTGTTATGAGCCCGATGGCCTTCTCTGTGGCTATTGGGTGTTTTAGCACTGGCATTATTATCACTCTATTTTCTTGGACTTCACTGCTTCAGCAACGTTCTTTACTGCAGATTCGCTCCATATTGTGGCTATGTGGGGGCTGCCTCCGGGAGCCAGCTGCTCTACCTTGAGCGATGCAAGCGTGCTCACCTCGACGCCTGGAATGTTCCTTGCGGCCTTTATTATGCCTTTGTCGTCATTGACCACTATGAGTATGAGATGTGAACTGCGCCTCTGCCTTGCAGCGCGGCGCGGGCCCTTCCTGGCACGCTCCTTGGTGACTCCCTCGGTGCTTATCCCAAGCCCGGAGAAAACCTTTATCGCATCCTTAGTCTTCTTCACAGACTCCAATTCGTCCGACACAACTATCGGAAGCCGCCTGTCTTTTGCCATCGATGCCGGCGCGTAATCGCGGCTGGCTGTGGAGGCTATCGCGCTGGCGAGCGCACCCCGGTATTCCTTCGCATTCATGCTCTCCCAAATGCGCTTCTCCACCATGTGCGGATGCGCGCGCTTTCCTGAAGTAGCGGAAGGTATGCGCCTCACCCTGCCCTGTGAGCCTCCGCCAAGCTTTTCCCTGGGCCTTATCGCCTTGCCTACGTGCCTTCCGGACCTGTACGACATCATCGCCCCGTAGTATGCAGCGGTTGTCTGCATGCCTGCCAGGACGAAATGGCCCTGGGGCTGCATGCGCCTCGACTGCTCTACGACGACGGCCCTGCTTATCAGCCACGGCCTCACTTCGGTGCTGAAAATGGCTGGAAGCTCGACGCTGCCTGCCGGCCTGCCGTCGATTGAATAAACATCTGCACTTGCCATTGGATCACGTCACTTGTCCTTTGATATGTACGCCAGCTTCGGCTCCTTTATGCCTGGGGCGTTCCTTGATGATATGGATTTGCGCACGCGGACTAGCCTCTTCGCAGGGCCTGGCACCGAGCCTTCTACGAGAACGTATTCGTTTGTTACCCTGCCGTAGTTGGGAAAGCCGCTCTTGGGCGTGATTTCTTCGGTTGCGCCCTTCTGGCCCACCTTTATTATGCGCTTGTTGTGCTCTGTCCTGTAATTGAATCCCATCTGGCCTGCCCTCGGCACGCTATAGAGCACTTTACCCGGAGTGAAAGCCCCGAGAGGCCCGACGTGCCTTATCTTCTGCGTGGCCTTGTGGAACTGCCTTGAAGCTCCAAACCTCTTTATAGCGCCCTGCCAGCCCTTGCCCTTCGATATTGAAGCCACGTCTATGTATTCGCCGTTCTTGAAGACATCGCTTGCCTTGAGTTCCTTGCCAAGCATGGGCGAGAGCGTACCGATCTTCTCGGCAAAGTCCTTGCCGCCTACTGCGCACTCGAACCGGACCGGATGATGCTGGCCCACTGCCATGCCCTTTGGAAATGCGACGACGAGTGCGCTTGCATCTATGTAGCCTGGAGAGCCTTTTAGCGCCTCGAGCTTCGTTTCGTCATTCTTGACAGATTTCATGCCAAGCTTCTGTGCCAGCTTGCTGTCTATGACGTCAACTGAAACGCTCCTGTAGCCTGTTGTGCCGTCGCGCCTGTAAAGCCTTATGCCGTAAACCTGCATTGCTGGCACTTCCAGCACCGTTGCTGCACGCATTACCTCCATGCCTGCAGTCGGAGCGTTAGAATCGTCCGTTATGCCTATGCTAACCATGCCTGCCTTGTATGCTACGATGTTGGACAGGAGCGGCTCCTTTACTTTTGGAGCGTTCCTTATGCGCGGAAGCCTGCGGCGTGCGCGCCTCCTAGGCCAGTATTGCAGTGAGCCTGCCATTGTAAACACTGTTTGATGCTGCTATAGTGAAGAACGCGTAGCATGAGAACTGACGCATTGTGCATTCTGCATTCTAGAGCTTAGACGTGTATATTATAGGGTGCACATTTATATACTTTTTTGCGTCACGGATGGGCTTGCGTAATAGCGGAATCCCCTCGGTCATTTGATGCGCGCGGCGCTTTCTATGACCTGTATGTCGCGCATGAGCGCATTGACAGACGCACGCAATGCCGTGGCGTCGCCTGCACGGATCTCTACCAGCAGCGCGCCCTGATATTCTTTCATAGAGACCGAGCTGCGTTTGTACAGCTTTGCTTTCCCAACGACGGCTGCATACCTTACTGCAGGCATCTTAGGTATCCTGATCTTGGCATGGTATGCAGACGCGCTTGCTGGCTTCTTGGGCTTCTTAGCCATGCTTACGCCCTGAAGCCGCGGGCCTTCATGCCGGCGCTTGTGAGCCCCCTCTGCGCCCTTGCAGTATGGGAGGCTACAGCTGCGAGCTTGGGGTCAGCCTTGACTGACGGGCTGGAACGGTCCAGCATTATTACCTCGTAGAAGCGCCTCTCTCCAGTCTCCCCGACAAAATAGGAGTTGAGTACCTCAAGGTTTGAGAACTTCCTGGCAGCCTTCTCCTCAGCTATAACCTGCAGGGATTTTGCCCTGGAGAAGAACCTGCCCCCTTTCGACGGTTTGCGGCCGCCTCCGACGGCGGGCCTCATGCGCCTCCCTTTGCGCACTGCAACCCTTGCCACCAGCACGCCCTCTTTGGCCCTGTAGCCTAGCTCGCGCGCTCGTGGTATGTTGGTTGGCTTACCTGCCATCACCACAGGACCTTGCCTGCTCCATTCGATAAGGCGTGCCTTGTACTGCGGCGCACGCTCCTTGTACTCACGTATGAACGTCCTCTTCATTGTTTTGTAGGCACTCATTAACCTCACTTCGCAAACATCAGAATAAGCATGCTTGCATTGGGAAATTTGCAAGTAAAGGTATTTATAATTGAGCGGAGGT
>JAKAOJ010000012.1 GCA_021812205.1 Microcaldota archaeon | reverse complement strand
ACCTCCGAGGCGGACAGGGTAATAGTGCGCTGACGTGGCTGCGGACTGGTCCTCAGAAAGGTTTATATTCATGCCTGACAATAATAGTTACGCCGGACTGTATAACAGCAGGAACATCGTGCTTCACGAGTTCATAGGCCTGGAGGTCCGGGTTTCCAAAAGCCTTGACGTGAACAGAAGGGCTCTATCCGGCACGGTCGTCAACGAGACGAAGAATACGCTCATAGTCAGGACAGCACGCGGCCTGAGGAAGGTTCCGAAGAAGGGTTCCGTGTTCGTGTTCCGGGTCGGCAGGAAGAACTTCACTGTCGACGGCGAGGAGATAAGCTTCAGACCAGATGAGCGCATCGAGAAGGCAATGAAGTTCTACAAGAGGCGCAAATAGCCCAGAGAGGCGTGATTCATTGGAATGCAACGATCCGAAGTGCCCCATACACGGGAACCTCAAGACGCACGGGAGCGAGCTTGAGGGCGTAGTCGTGAGCGACCGCGCCGCCAAGACTGTCATAGTCGAGAGGCCTTACACAACATTCCTGGGCAAGTACGAGCGCTCGCTGAGGAAGAACTCGCGCATAGCCGCGTACAACCCGCAGTGCATCGGCGCAAAGACCGGCGACAGGGTCATCATAGCCGGCACCAGGAAGCTCAGCAAGACAAAGTCTTTCGTTGTCACTAAAATACTGGAGAGGGCAGACAAGGAATGAAAGGCATAGCAACCAAAGTGTCGAAGGGCCTTATACCTGGCAGCATACTGACCTGCGCAGACAACAGCGGCGCAAAGACAATAATGATAATAAACAAGATAGGCAAGGCAGGCTCCCACAAGCGCCTGGCGTCTGTGGGTATAGGTGACGTGGTACTTGCCAGCGTAAAGAGCGGCACGCCGCAATACATAAAGAAGAAGGTGCGCGCCGTCATAATACGGCAGAGGCAGCCCATGAGGCGCGCCAATGGCATGCGCGTGCGCTTCGAGGACAATGCAGCGATACTTATAACTGACAGCAACCTTCCGGTTGGCACAGAGGTCAAGGGCGCAATGGCGCGCGAAGTGATCGAGCGCTACATCAAGCTGGCGGGCATAGCTTCGAGAGTGGTATGATGATAGAAAGCGCCAAGCCTAGGAAGCAGAGGGAGTTCAGGTACAATGCGCCGCTGCATACACGGCAGCACTTCCTCCATGCACACCTGTCCAAGGAGGCGCGCCAGAAGCTCGGCATAAAAGCCAGGTCTGTGCAGGTCTCAAAAGGCGACACCGTGAAGGTGATGGTGGGCAAGAAGAAGGGCTCCACTGGCAAGGTTACAGCAGTAAGCCTCCGCAAGAACGTTATCTACATAGATTCTTATATGAAGAAGAACGCAAAAGGCAAGGAGTTTGGCATGCCGATAAACGTTAGCAATGTCTACATAACGGACCTGAACCTTGCAGACAAGGTCAGGGCCGCAAAGCTCAGGCAGCAGCCCCAGGCTGTGCAGGAGAAGAAGTGACGTTAATGGGAAACAAAGGAAACAGCAGGCACCTTAAGGGCCTAAGCGCGCCCCGCTACTACGGAGTGCACAGGAAGGAATACGCCTATGCCGCCAAGGCGGACGCAGGCAGGCACACGCTGGAAAAGAGCCTGCCGCTGAGCCTTGCTGTAAGAAAATTGGGCATTGCGGCATCGCTCAAGGAGGCACAGCGCATAATAAAGCGCGGCAGCGTCTCGGTCATGGGCAAGCCAAGGCGCGAGTCGTCGTTCCCGGTCGGCATAAGCGACACCATAGAGGTGAAGGGCACCCCGAGGTACATGCTGTCGGTGAGCCCGCAGGGCAGGGCAGCATTCTCAGAGGTGGCAAAGGACGCGCCTACATACTACAAGATAGTCGGCAGGTACAAGACCAAGAAAGGCATCGTAATGGCCAGGCTACATGATGGCTCAAACATGCTCATAAAGGACAGCTTCAAGACAGGCGATTCCGTAATCATGGTCCAGGGCGGCATGAAGGGGATTGCAAGCCTCAAGGAAGGCTCCAAGTGCGTGGTCATAGACGGCGTGCATGCAGGCGCGAGCGGCACAATAAAGGAGCTCAAGCCCGGAAGCATGAAGGCTGGGCCGTCTGCAGTGATAGAGGAGGAGCGCGGCCAGAGCTTCGAGACCCTCGTGAGGAACATAATAATTACAGGATAAAGTGACGCTGATGGCAGAAAACGCTGCGACACCGATGCGCGCGATACGCGTGGACAAGGTAGTCATAAACATAGGCACCGGCGCCTCTGACGAGCATGCAGCCAGCGCGAAGAAGCTGATAGAGCTGGTGTCAAAGGCCAAGCCTACATACGCGCTGAGCAGGAAGCGCATACCCACATTCAAGATAGCAAAGGGCACGAAGATAGGCGCGTTCGTCACGGTCCGCGGCCCGCAGGCAAAGGAGCTGGCAAAGAAGCTGTTCGGCGCAGTGGACAACAAGGTGAAGCTCTCCAGCATAACGAACAACACGGTCAACTTCGGCATACACGAGTACATAGACATAAGCGGTGTGAAGTACGACCCTTCGATAGGCATGCTGGGCATGAACGTGAACGTGTCGTTCAGCAGGCCTGGCCTGAGGACAGAGCTCAAGAAGCGCTCTGCAGGCAAGGTCAAGAGGAGCCACAGGACAATAAGCCGCGACGAGCTGGTCGGATACTTAAGCAAGGAGTTCAACGTTGAGGTAGCAGGTGCGTGAAATGAAGGTCAAGCAGGCAGAGAAGTTCAAGGGCAGGGGCATGCGCAAGTGCAGGATCTGCGGCGGCACAAGGGCGCTGATAAGGTCGCACAACCTCTACGTGTGCAGGAGGTGCTTCCGCGAAGTCGCGAGCAGCCTCAATTTCAAGAAGTACGGTTGATGCTATGGACAGACTGGCAGACTCCATTAACACGATAAAGGCCAACGAGCGCATAGGCAGGCGCGAGTGCAGTGTATACTCCACCAGGCTTACGCGCGCAGTCCTGGACCTGATGCAGAAGAACGGCTACATCGAGGGCTACGAGGAGTACACGGACCGCTACGCGCACATGCTGAAGGTGAAGCTCTCGAGGCGCATAAACAACATAGGCGTGGCAAAGCCCAGGTACTCAATAGGCAACGCAGACATACAACGCTACGAGGAACGCTACATACCGAGCAAGGACTTCGGCATACTCGTGCTGTCCACTCCAAAGGGCCTCCTCACCAACCGCGAGGCGCGCGCCGCAGGCACCGGAGGCAGGCTCATAGCATACATGTACTGATGATAACATGGCAAGCGTCGAAATTCCCAATGGCATAAGCGTCGAAGTCAAAGGCGGCGCAATTGTGACGAAGGGAGCCCTCGGCGTCAATGAGCGCAGGTTCAATTCAGCGCTGCTCGAGGCAAAGGTTAGTGGCAGCAAGCTTACAATAAATCCTGTAAACGACAGGAAGCTCGCCAAGAAGGCCGCCAAGGCCGCGCAGGCGCTTGCAGGCGAGGCGCAGAACGATATCGCAGGCGTCACGAAGTACTTTGAGACAAGCATGGAGGCGGTTTTCGCGCACTTCCCGATGACCCTGGAGGTCAAGGGGCCAAAGCTCATGATAAAGAACATGTTCGGCGAGAGGGCGCCCCGCAGCGCGGACATCGTCGGCAATACTAAAATAGAGATAAAGGACAAGTCAGTCAGAATATACGGCACCAAGCTGGACGACGTGGGCCAGACTGCAGCGAACATACGCACCGCCTGCAAGGTGCGCAATAAGGACGTGCGCGTATTCCAGGACGGCATATACCACGTGGCGTGACATTCATGGCAGGTTCGATAAAGGCTAAGAAGAAGGGGCACCCCAAGTTCAACGTGCCTAACTACGGCACCAAGAGCAGGAGCCGCGTCAAGCCGCGGTGGCGCACGCAGCGGGGCGAGGACAACAAGAAGCGCATAAAGAAGGCGTTCATGGGCGCAGTGCCAGGCATAGGCTACAGGAACCCGGAAAGCCTGCGCCACGTGCGCACGGACGGGACCAAAGCGATGCTGGTCCACAACATAGACGAGCTCCGCTCATTGCTGGAGAATCCCGAGGACTCGAACGTGAGCGTGACGATAGCCGGTGCCGTGGGCAGGAGGAAGCGCGCTGAGATAATAGAGCTGGCGAGGAAGAACAGCATAAAGGTAACGAACGGTGGCAGGAAATGAGCATAAAGCTTACTAGGAGGATTGCGGCGCAGGTCATGAGGAGAGGGGAGAACGCCGTCAAGATAAAGAAGGATTCAGTCGAGGACGCGAAGAAGGCGATAACGCGGGACGATGTCCGCGCTCTCATAAGCAAAGGCGCAATTTACGCGACGAAGGAGAAGCACAACGAGAGCAGGTATGGCTCCGAGCTGCATTCAAAGCGCCAGGAGGGCAGGGCCCGCGGGCCCGGAAGGAAGAAGGGCACGTACAGGGCCAGAACCGGCGTCATGTACAAGAAGAAGGTCAGGGCGCAGAGGCGCATCATATCGATGCTAAAGGAGCAGAAGATCATAGATAACGAGCTTTACAAGAAGTTCTACGCTCTGGTCAAGGGCGGCACGTTCGTGACGAAGGTGCAGCTCATCAACCACATAAAGGGCACCGGTGTAAAGATAGACGACGAGATGTTCAACAAGCTGAGGCATGCGTGATCAAATGCAGGTGATAAAGAGGAGGAGGGCCAATGCGCGCACAGACTACAAGAAGCGCGTGGAGCTGCTCAAGGGCCGCCTGCCAAGGCTAGTGGTCAGGAAGAGCAACAGGAACGTGCTCGTGCAGCTCGTCAAGTACGAGCCTGACGGCGACAAGGTGATTGCAGCGGCCAGCTCCCTGGAGCTGGGCAAGTTCAACTGGCTGCCGCGCAGCAACATACCTACTGCATACCTCACGGGCATGCTGCTTGCAAAGAAGGCAAAGCAGCTGGGCGTAGGCAGGACGATTCTGGACACAGGCCTCAGCAAGCCGGTGAAATTCAACGTGCTCTTCGCCGCGGCGAAGGGCTGCGCAGACAGCGGCATTGACGTGCCGAACTCCATAGAGTTCGACGGGCAGAGACTCGCGGGCAAGCACATCGCAGAGTACGCACCCAATGCCAAGGGCGTGATGTTCTCTGCTTACAAGAAGAAGGGCATAGATGCCGCCAAGCTCGATGCGCTGTTCGAAGAGGTAAAGAAGAAGATTGGAAGCGAGTGATTGATTGCCGAGCAGGAAATTCCAAAGATCCAGGGCTGAACCGGAGCGGTTCAACATCGAGGCGTGGCAGCCTGTCACCGAGCTGGGCAAGCTCGTCAAGGCCAGGCAGATTACGTCCATAGAGCAGATATTCGCAATGGGCAGGCGCATAGAAGAGGTCGAGATAGTCAATGCGCTTCTGCCTGAGATAAAGAGCGAGATAATCGACATAGGCAGCGTGCAGAGGATGACGCGCAACAACAGGAAGATGAAGTTCAGGGTTACTGCGGTAGCGGGGGACGGCCATGGCCATGTTGGCGTTGGCGCCGCCAAGGACACCGAGATAAGGGCTGCGATAGACGCCGCGACGAATGCGGCGAAGCGCAACATAGTGCCTGTAATCCTCGGATGCGGCTCATGGCAGTGCACATGCGGCCAAGAGCACAGCCTGCCTTTCGCAGTGCACGGCAAGTGCGGCGGCGTAGCAGTGCTGCTCAAGCCCGCGCCCAGGGGGCTGGGCGTTGTAGCAAGCGGCCCGGTAAAGACTATGCTAGAGCTTGCAGGCGTGAAGGACATATGGAGCTTCTCGACAGGGAGGACGCGCATGAAGTACAACACCCTCATGGCTGTCCAGGACGCGCTGGAGAACATCCTGCGCATGAAGAATCTGTCTGCATCGAACATCGCGGCAAAGCAGCAGGCGTAAATTGTAGGAGTGGTGCGATAGTCGCGCCTACAGTTTAAATAAGTTGTTTGCAATGCCATATCGCGTTTAAAAAATCTGGGTAAGTAAAATGAAGGTTTGGGTCGATAAGCCGCTGTGTACAGGGTGCCAGCACTGCAAGGACGTCTGCCCTGTGGCGGTATTTGAGATGAAGAGCAGGAAGGACATGGCCGCGGCCAACTCCGATGTGGCCCCCGATGCGAACAAGTGGACGGGCACCAGCAACAGCGCTGTGCTGCAGAAATGGAAGGACGTCCAGGACGGCCACAAGCACTTTGCCGATGAGAACGATGGCACCAGCGGAGGCATCAGCGTCGCCGTGAACGGCGAGGCCTGCATACTCTGCCAGGCATGCCTCATACAGTGCGAAGGCGAGTGCATACACATAATCGACGACTCCAACACAGAGTACAAGTCGATATACGCCTGAAACCTTATTTTTACGGCGGTGCGTGCAATGCTCGCGCACCCCATTTATACTTTCTCTACGCAAGGTAACTGCTGCGACGCGCAGCTACGCCTTCTGGTGGTCTGATGCTTGAGCACGTGACTGAACCGTTCAGCGACGAGGAGAGCCTGGCATCGCTGGGACCGTTCGTCAGGGGCTGGTTCCTGAAGAGCTTTACAGAGCTGACGCCGCCCCAGAAGTTCACATTCAAGCTGATATCCGAGCGCAAGAACATCATAGTATCAGCGCCCACCGGCTCAGGGAAGACGATGTCAGCCTTCCTGTCGATAATAAGCGCGCTGTTCGACAAGGCCCTTGCAGGCAGCCTCGAGGAGAAGGTGTACTGCATATATGTGTCGCCGCTGAGGGCGCTCAACAACGACATCTACAGGAACCTCGCAATCCCGCTGAAGGAAATATATGAAGAGATAAAGCGGAAGAAGGGCACAGAGATAATAAAAGGAAACATACGCGAGCCTACGATAGCGGTGAGGACTGGCGACACGACGCAGCAGGAGCGCAGGCGCCAGCTGGCCCATCCTCCGAACATACTGGTCACAACACCGGAGAGCCTCGCCATACTGATAAACTCCGAGAAGTACGTCGAGAACCTAAAAGCCTGCGAATTTATAGTGATAGACGAGCTCCACGAACTAGCGAACAACAAGCGTGGCGTGCATCTATCGCTGTCTGTGGAGCGCCTTGAGGCGATGCTGGACCACAGGCTGACGCGCATAGGCCTTGGGGCCACGCTCTTCCCGCAGGAAGAGGCTGCCAAGTTCCTGGTCGGGTGCAACAACGGCGAACCGCGCGACTGCAAGCTGGTTGACGCTTCATGGAGCAAAAAACTGGACGTGGTCGCTAAGAGCCCTGTAAGGGACATGATATACACAGACCCTGCAGTAGTCGAGAACAAGATGTACGGCGACATAGACCGGATAATGAAGAAGGCCAAGACCACGCTGATATTCACAAACACGAGGAGCGGCACGGAGCGCGTGATCTTCAACCTCAAGCGCAGGTTCAAGTACAGCGACGACATTGCGGCCCACCATGGCTCGCTGTCAAGGGAGTCGCGGCTCGAGACAGAAGAGCTCCTGAAGAAGGGCGCACTGAAGTGCGCCGTCTCATCGACAAGCCTGGAGCTTGGCATAGACATAGGCACGATAGACGAGGTGATACAGCTGGGCTCGCCGAAGAGCGTCTCCCGCGCGGTGCAGCGCATAGGCCGGGCAGGCCACTCGTTCCGGTCGGTTGGGAAGGGTGAACTAATAGT
>JAKAOJ010000011.1 GCA_021812205.1 Microcaldota archaeon | reverse complement strand
CTACGCGTTACTGAGCCGTACGCCGCCCGCGAAGCTCGCGAGCAGACTTGCATGGCTGTCGAAATCTGATAGCAGTGTCCTCCAGCAGCATCGACTGGAGTCGATGTTGGCCAACATAAGTTCCTTATGTCGCAATTGTAGGTACCTTGTGCACTCCTCAAGACTGCATCCAATTCCAAACAGGAATTTTCATTGGGCAACGGGCACGCTAAGTGCTCGATGCTCGCTCTGCAAAAACAGCAATGAGCGATAGTATTTGCACATGAGAAGGTATATATAGCTTGCTGGGAGCTGGCGCAAAACCTGACGCACTCACTTCCATTCCAGGAGCGCCATGCCCACTGTTATGACTATCATGCCTGGGGCGTAGTATACCCATGATGACGGGTTTGTTATCACTGCGTAAGCGAGAACCGGCAGCAGCTGCAAGTCTGACAGTATGTAGCCGGTTGCAGTGGCACCCTTGCCTAGCGGCGTAAGCATTTTCATCATTGTAGTCTCCAGATAGAACGACGCCATAAACACAACACCGACACCCACTATCAGGAGCAGCGAAGGCGCGGTAAACGATGCAAAAGACACCTTGCTGTATACGAGCAGCAGCAGTACTGAGTACAGCAGCACCTCTGTGAACTGTATAACAAACATAGACGTGAACTTGTTCTCCACGTTGGCGACGGACAGATAGTACAGGTACGTGGCTACGCCATACACTACTGCGAGCAGCAGGCCATCGCCTATGAGCCCGGAGTTCAGCGCCAGAGCACCGCCTGACAGCTTTAAAGATTCAAGTACCAGGCCGGCAGCCACGAACACCGCCCCAACGTAGTAGAACTCCATGGACGCCTTGTTCCGGGAGGAGAGCGCCAGCAGCAGAACGAATATCACGATTTCTGCGGCTGCAAACGAGCTTGCCGGGGCTATGCCGCTGCTCCTGATTATTAAGTAGAACGTAAGGTTGCCTATGGTGTACATCGCACCTGAGAGAACCGAATATGCTAGAGTGCGTGGCCCTATCCCGTGCGGCCTTGACATCATGAATGCGAACGCGCCGACGGACGAAACCGCCTCTATGATGAGCAGTGGTATTATCAGCGTGTATCCATGCAGCGAGTCTACCACGGCATTTGAGCCTATGTACCAGAAGGAGTAGGCTATTGATGTCAGGAGCGCCACGGAGTACGCGATGTAAAGCTTGTTCACGGTACGTCGCCTCAGGCCCTCCTTGAGGATAATTAGAAGGTGTTGCTAATTTATATCCTGCCCTTCGACACACCTGTGCTTGTGCCGTTCGCTATCATGTGCGCCAGCCTGAGGAGCTCGAACGCTGTCGGCACTATGCCCTTCAGCTCTGCAGCATCAAGCGAGGACTGCACATTGAACCCTGATACCCTGGAGAACTTCCTCTCCTTATTGGTTGCAATCACAAGTGCCCTCTTCGTCTCCGCGCCTGCGGCATCAAGCTTCGCGTAGGCGCTTATTGCCTTCATGAACTCGGGCACGTCCGGCTTCTTCCTTGTCAGGATGATTACCGGGACGCCGGTCCTGTGCTCCAGCTCACGCACGTCTATCACATTGAGGCCTGCAGTTGCTATACCGTTTACCGCTATAGCGCGAATCTGCAGCCTGAAGCGCGACTTCCTGAATAGGCTTGCTATTGCGCTGCTCGAGTCGTCGCCGTCGACCGCAACCCTCCCGGAGAGCACACCCTCAACTACCCCATGCCTGCCCACTACCCCTACAATCAGCGTGCGCTTCCTTCTGCGCGCGTATATCGGGCCGCTTGCAACGGCGAGCACGCGCACTCCGCCCTTCATGAGCCTACTTCTTGGAGAGCTTCTTCTTGAGGTCGGAGAAGTTCTCGTCAATATCCTCCAGCGCCTTCTCCAGCGCATCGGACGCCTTCTTCTTCCCAGTCTTCACCACAAGCCTTGGGTTGCCTATCTCGGGATGGTCCTTCTCGACTCCGGCAAACTCGACGTCGCTGTTCTGAAGCAGCTCGCTGGCTATCAGGTCGGGAATTGTCAGGTCCTTCGTGACGAATTCTACGACAAGCTCCTTGCTCTCGTTCTTTATGACTTTCATCTCCATCTAATCACTCCCTCCCATGATATTCGCGACCCTCGCGCCTTTCTGGCCTGTCGTGCCTCTCGTGCCTGAATCTGTCTTCGCGCTCCGGCCTTTCAGGACCGGCTGCCGGCGCTGACAGTGCAGACAGCGCACTATCCTCAAGCATTTTCTTTAGCTCTGAAGGACGCCCGTACAGGCTGCTTATCTTCCTGTGCTCCACGTGCTTGCATTCTGGGCATATGAGCGCGTCGCCATGGCTGCTGACGTCCATCGTAGCGCCGCATGAATCGCATATTGCGTTAACTACGCCAGTTTCCGGCCCGCGCAGGTCAAGGACGAAGGCTTCTCCTTCGTCGTAGAGTATCCTCGCAAGTATTATGTCGCTCAATGATGCAGGGCGCTCTTCCTGCTCCCTTGACGGACCCCTTCCCCCGTCACGGCCGTCCCTTGAGCCGAACCTAGGCGGCGGACCCCTGTGGGATAGCACTACCTTGCCGTCCTTTATCGCTACGAACTCCTTGTTGCCGAGCTCCATGTTGTCTATGTCAACGAAGAGCACGCTCTTGAGGTCGCCGACTACTGTGCCTAGGACAAGCATGTTCCTTTTGAACTTGACGATCTCCCTGCCTGCGCTCTTGACCTCTATCTTGCCCTCGCTTGCAACGCGCCTCCCCGGAACAAGCGAGTATATGTTGCCTGCCTCTACGAAAGTGTTTGACGAAGGCAGGAATTCCTCCTCGGTGGAGAGCCTCTCGCCGGGCATGACTAGCTCCGTTTCTTCATTTGACATGATTATCACAGCTGTATATAATGAGCATTACAACTTTGTTCTAAAGGAATATATTTGTTTCTGAAGCTCTTGCACATGCGCGAAGGGTTTAAGGCTTGGCGCGCCGCAAGATGCACATGGAATTCGAGCCTATCGGTATAGGAGGCGTGAACCTAAGCGTAATCGTGGAAAGGGCGCAGCTCAGGAACGCGCACGCGAACGTGAGGGACGGCAGCATAGTGATACGGCTGCCATATAGAATGAAGGATGGCGAGGCGCGCGATGCTGCCGAGACCCTGTACAGGCGCATGAAGGGCGCTCTCAAGAAGAACCCTGGCCGGTTCTTCGCCAGGAAGAGGCTAGAGTTCCACGACGGGCAGGTTACTTCTGTGGCCGGGAGGCAATTCGCGATAAGCGTTTCGCGCCATGGCGGGCGCCCATCTGCAAGGATTGACGGCAATTCGGTGCTCGTGCACCTGAATGACTCAGACATGGGAGCAGAAACGCTCTCCAAGCTCGTGATGAAGGCAATCTCGCGGGCTATGCTTCCGTACGTCGAGGCCAGGGTAGAAGGCATAAACGGCGCGCACTTCAGGTCCAGGCTGGAGAGGGTCAGGCTGAGGGACAACAGTGCAGTATGGGGGTCATGCTCGCCGAGCAACGCAATAACGATAAACTCGAAGCTGCTTTACGCACCTGATTATGCACTGGAGTATGTGATAGTGCACGAGCTGGCGCACACTGTGGTGCGCTCGCACTCCAAGAGGTTCTGGAAGGAGGTGGAAAGGGCCATGCCCTCATACCGCGAGGCAAAGCTGTGGCTGAAGGACAGCTCGCACCTCATCAGCACTTAGCTTCAGCCGAACAGGCTTGCCAGTCCGCCGGCGGCTTCCTCCTCGCTCTTCTTCTCTTCTACAGGCTCCTTCTTCTTAGCCTCATGCGCAGCGGGAGCAGCAGCTGCAGGCGCAGCAGCTACCTGCACATTCTGAGCGTTCTTTATGACGTCCTTTATGTCCACGCCCTTCAGAGCCTCAACCATGGCCTTGGCGCGCGCTTCGTCTGGCGAGAAGCCTGCCGCCTTCACTACTTCGACCAGGTCCTTCTCCGTGACCTGCTTGCCGGCTGCGTCAAGAAGCAATGCCGCGTATACGTATTCCATAATTTCACCTTTCTTTTCTTAGCATTATTTTGCAAACCAACTGTTTTGTAACTTTTCATTCGATACCTGAGGCACCCTTCAGTGCGTGAGCTGTTGCGGCTGCGCCTGCAATCAGCCTTTCAACTATGCCGCTGTCGTATGCCTTCGACTCTATGCCGAGCGCCATGGCGTTGGTGTATGCCTTGGTTATGAGCTTGACCACGGTGTACCTGTTGACAATTCCAACTTCCAGACTCAGGTGAAGCGCTGCACCGAACGCCTTGGCTATCTCCTCGGCCGTCCTCTCGCTGCTTATGTCTAGGACCTCGCCCCTGAAGAGCGTGCCGCCAGCAAGCACTGCGGATGGAGCTATTGTGGCATGGAACGGCAGCACATCGAGCGTGTGGAGCGCCTTAGCCACAGGCACGCTTATGGTCTCGCCCTTCTTGACGAGCACCTTTGCCTTTGATATCACCACCTTGCCCTTGTCTATCTTGACGTCTATGCCCGCGGCCTTTAGCTCCGTGACCGCCTGGCCCGGCTGCAGCGTCGTCTCGCCCTCTGCTATGTTGATGTCTTCTGGTGCGAGCTGCTTTGGCTTGGCCGCAAGCTTTATGGTTCCGGCCTTAAACTTTGAGTATATATCGAAGGGATTGCCGTCGCTCAGTATTATTGCTGACGTGCCGGTCAGCTCGCCCGTAAGGGTCTTCGCCTTGGCGTCGCCCTCCAGTATCCTTGTAAGGAGAGACTTCCTGCCTGTTATGAAACGGACATCGCTGCGCATTGCGTTCCTTGACTTCTGGAGCAGCCTGTCAGGTATGCTGTTGAGGGGCACTATGCCTATTACCTTGGCTGCCTTGACGGCCTTTATGCCGTCCTCAACGAACCTCTTCTTCTGATCTTTTGTTAGCATAAAAACACCTTACACCAGCTTCATGGGCGCGCTCATGGTCAGCTTCACGTACACAGATCGTATGTTCTGGCGGCCTACCTTCTTGGCCAGCGAGCCTACAACCTCATCTATGTTTGCTGCTATCTGCTGGGCGCTCATCTTCTCGGTGCCTACGACGCAGTGCACCGTAGGCAGGTACTTGCCCTTGCTGCGTATGTAGATTGACTTGCTTATCGTGTCGAGCACGTGCGCCACGTCTACTCCTACGAGAGGCCTCGGCATCTTGTTCTTCGGCCCGAGGAACTGTCCCAGAGCCTTTGCGATCTGGGTCATGAGCGCTGGCTCTGCCACGAGCTCATAATTGAGCAGCTCTGCCATGCGCGCCTTGTCGCTTGCTATCTGGCCGAGCTCTGCACTTGGAACCACCTTGGCGCCCAATGCTGCAGCTTTCTCAGCTATGTTTTTGTTGTCGGCAAACACCAGAGCCTTGCTTTCCTTGCCCCTGCCTTCCGGAAGCGTGACCTGCAGGTTCAGCCTGTTGTCCTGCTTCGAGAAATCAACTCCGCGGAAGTTGACGGCGAGCTCGACGCTCTGCGTGAACTTGCGCTTTCCTTTGTTCTCCTGGACGAACGTGTCCAGCTTCTCTAGCTGTTCCTTCTCCATTGAATCCCTCCTGCAAGCTGATGCAGTAATTGCGGGAAAAGCAGCAATTACGTGCCAATTGGGCAGATAAGTTGTCTCGCCAACATTTATAATGGTTTTGCAGCCAGGTTAGCCCGGTGCTGAACCTGCCGTAATAAATTTTAATCCCAGCCTTACTTTGCTTTGAAATTGATTAAGAAAGGCATTTATTGCCTTTTTTAATATTAGATGCGAGAGCATGCAAAAGGAAATGAAGCTTTTTCCAAAAGCTTCAGCAAAGGCGCAGTCAGCGATGGAGTACCTGATGACTTACGGGTGGGCCATTCTCGTTATCGCCATTGTCCTTGCAGCGCTCTTCCAGCTTGGAGTATTCAGCAGCGCAAGCTTCGCGCCGAAGGCACCCCCAGGATCCTGCCAGGTATTCAGGCCCAACGGCCCCGGCACAACTTCTTTCATAAGCACTGAAGGAGAGTGCAACGGCGAGCTGCCGCAGTATGTGGCGCAGTTCAGCCCTAATTCTGTCGATGCACAAAGTGGGTATGGGGCTAGTAACACCTATATAAAAATAGATACTACATTTGGAGGGGGAGAATCAAATTATACTATGACTGCGTGGGTAAATATTCCCTTTTATAACCCATGTAGCGGTGCTTGCGGCATACCGATCGCTTATTATAACCCTGGAGGAGGTTTGGGGCTCGAAACTAATGGTGGGGTAGGATTGCATAGAGGCAATGGAAGCGATACATTTGTACCATTCCCTGCCCTTGCACCTAATACATGGCATTTCATCGCCGTTTCTATAAAATACCCTAATTACCATATGTATCAGGATGGTGTTGAGGAAAACACAAGCAATACTGGCAATTATATGGACACAAATCCGATATATTTAGGTGCAGAGTTCTTTACTAACGGAGCAACTTTTTCAGGAGACATACCAAACGTACAACTCTACAACGCCTCACTTTCATCAAATGAGATAACGGCCCTCTACCGGGAAGGCATCGGCGGTGCACCTATTGACCTGCAGAACCTTGTCGGATGGTGGCCGCTCAATGGCAACGCAAACGACTACAGCGGCAACGGCAACACCGGCGTGCCAACAAATGTTACGTTCACTAGCAACTGGTATTCGGGCTACACGTCGCCGTAATGGCCACTGCTTGTTTGTGTCTATGTGGGCGTTTAACCCAATAAGATCATGCGCCAGGGTAGGGATTTGAACCCTAAAGCCCCGAAGGGCACCGGTTTGCGCGTTCGCATCACCAATCAGCTCTCGATGTTACGTAAACTCGAGACCGGCGCGATACCAGATTCTGCCACCCTGGCGTGCAATCAAGCACCCAGCTTCTGGGGTGTAAAGGTATTAAATAGCCTACCAATAAATAAGTTTTTGCTGGCATGCTTAATGCAGGTCAATTGGCCTGGCAGCAATTGCGAGTGTTTAGATGCGTAGCAAGTTTTTCGGCGATGGTTTCACGCTCAGGGTATTCACTATAGTGCTATTCCTGGTGCTATCGATAGCAGGCATAGGGTTCTCCATATACATGTTCATGGTGGCCACGACGACCTACATGTATGTGCTGTCCCTTGCGTTCTTCGTGCTGTCCGTAATATCCAGCTTCTTCAACATCTCTGCCTCCATCCTGTACTACAGGTCGTACTTCTACGTCAACCACCTGAAGGGCATACAGCAGGGCATCAAGCCCATGCGGCGCCATCCTACCGTGGCTGTGGTGGTGCCTGTCTACAACGAGGAGCCTGCTGTGGTAGAGGAGACGCTCATGAGCCTGTCCAAGCTGAATTACCCGAAGGACAAGCTCGTAAGATACCTGCTTGACGATTCGACCAACGAAGCGATAAAGTCCGAGCTGAGCGCATTCTGCTCGGCCAACGGAATCCGCTACATGCACAGGGGCACCCGCAAGGGCTTCAAGGCGGGTGCGCTGAACAACATGCTCAAGAGCTCGAAGGAGGAGTTCATAGCAATATTTGATTTCGACGAGAGGCTTGTAGACCCGAACTTCCTGTCCGACCTGCTGCCTTACTTCGGCGACGCCTCGATGTCGTACGTCCAGACTGAAAAGACGCGCACAGGCGGGGGGCTTCTGTCAGAAACCATAAACCTCTTTGATGCGTTCAGATCGGAA
>JAKAOJ010000010.1 GCA_021812205.1 Microcaldota archaeon | reverse complement strand
CCATCCGGCTGTATATCGGGTCTGTCGAAGTGAAGTTTCTCCTCCAGTCTATGCTGTAGCCTGCGCGCTTCATCTCCTTCATGTACGCGCCTGCAAAATAAGCCGTCAGCTTTTCCGGGTCTGCAAGGGATTTGGCCGTCTCCCAGCCTATATGGTAGAGGGCGTACTCCTCCTGCAGGTCCTTGTCATCCTGCAGTATGCGCTTCACGGTAGCGAGTATCGGCGTGCCCGTCTTGTGCCAGCCCATTGGGAAGAGCACATTGAAGCCCTTCATGCGCAGGTACCTTGCGTAGAAATCCGTTGTGCCGTAGGTGCGGAGATGCCCTATGTGCTGGGGCATATAAGTATATGGCCAGGCGGCAGTGACGAGCACAGAATCCTTGTCGTTCGGCTCAGCCTCGAAGAGCTTCGCCCCCTCCCACTCTGCCAGCCATTTCTCCTCAATGGCTTTGTAGTCTATCATAGCTGCACCATGAGCTTGCTGCGGCAAAATGCCGACATTAATTGATAGGGTAGATAGTGGCGCCAATCTATAAATTAGTAGCGTGCGAAGCGTAGTGTGGTTCTCATGACAGACCCGCTGCTCTGGCTCAGGATAACAAGCATAATCGCCATCGCGCTGGTGTACATGCTGTTCGATGTGTTCAACAGGCGGAGCGTGCCTTCGTTGTACGTGTATGGCACGCTGGCATACGGCGCGGTGCTCACGGCTGCATATGCGAACGTCTACGCAGTGGCAGAGAGCGCGCTTGTTGCTCTTGCAGTACTGGCCCTCGGTTACGTGGTTTATAGGATAGGGCAGCTTGGGCTTGCAGATGTGATAGAGCTTGCAGCGCTCTCGCTCATGCTTCCGGTGCAGGCGGCGCCATTTGCAGCTGCGTCTGCGCAGTACTCGCTGCCATTCGTGCTTTCTATTGTCGTAAACGCAGGCATAGCCTCGCTTGTAATCGCACCCCTATATTACATTCCGAAGGCTTTCAGAAAGCTCGGCAGCAGGATTGATTCGATGCTCTCACGGGCAGATATCGTACGCGCAGCAGCTGTGACAGCAGCATACGCGATGTTCCTTGCGTTCCTCGTTGCAGTGGCAGGAATAGGCATGGCAGGCATAGCGCTCGTGCTTGTCATGATGGCAGGCTCTTCACTGATGCTCTTCTTCGAGAAGCCGATGACTGAGGTCATGGTCAGCCGCGTGACGTACAGGGACCTGGAAGAGGGCGACATAATAGCCACCAATCTGATGAGCAGGAGAGAGATTGCCGCAGCAAGAAGGCGCGTGCCGGCTTTCAGCAGGCTTGTCACGCCGATGCTCATCGGCTCGATGAAAAGGAAGCACTTCAGCTCACGGCTCCCAGTGTACAAGCACGCGATGCCTTTTGCAGTCTCAATCTTTGTAGGTGCATGCGCAGCACTGCTCTTCGGCAACCTCATCCTTTATATCCTGCCGTTCTGAGCGATGGCATGTGCTGCCTGTCAGTCGGCATGGCCGAGCTCGCGAAAGGCTTTTAATTTATCACTTGCAAGGGATAAAGGGTGTGATTGCGTGAAATATGCGAGGGAGCACGTAAAGAGGTATTGGGTTTTCGCCTACAGAAGGGCGCTTGGCATTTCGATGGTTACATTTGCAATAACGCTTGCAGTGGGCATGATATTCACCACTCTGTTTGCAAACACATTCTACGTGCACCCTGTTGCTGAACTCGCATTCTGGGCTTTCCTCATACTCATCACGACTATGACGCTTGTTGTGAGCTTCGCGTCTGCACACATCTCATCGCTTAAGCTTATGACTGAGCACGAATCGCGTCAGCACTCCAAGTATGTCGCGGTGTGGCTTTTCTCGATAATCGTCGGCGTCATAGTGTTCACGCTGCCTTTGGCACTCATAAACAGCTTCATTGCCCCGCTGATGTTCCTGTTCAGCTTCGGAGGCATACTCTGGGTCTTATACATATCTGTTACAATACTGTTCAGGCACAGCTACCGCGAGCTTGCATATGGCGCGACTGCACTTCTCATAGTGTTTGCAATCGCGATGCTCGCAGTGACAGGATTGCTCTCGAACACCCAGCTTTACCTCAACGCGCAGGCTTATGTCGCTGCAACGCTGTTTATTGCAATGGCAACGCTCATAATAGTGTTCGGCGGCACCGGCATGATGCTGATGTTCAACTCGACGAACGAGTTCGTGCGCGAGTTTGAGGACACAGTACACCTGATTGAAGGAAGGCAGGCCGCGGCGCCCAGCCCTAAAGGGCGCAGAAGCGCAAGGGCAGGCAGGCCGAGGAGAAAGAGATAATAGGCCGCATCTGATGCTTTGCCTTCATAATCAGTACTTTGAGTTCTCGTATATAAGCTCGCGCAGCCCTTCCTCTCCGCACGCAGCCTCAAGCTCTTCCCTTGCTATCAAAGGCACGCCATCTATAGCACTGCCACGCCTTTTCTTCGCGGTAACGAAAAATTGGTAGTCGCCAAGGAGATCGTTAAGCGCCCTGTAGAGCACTGCCCACTTCCTCATTGTGCGGTAGTTGGCCTCGCGGCCGGTCTCGTACCTTGCGCGGCCCTTTATCACTGTTGCAAATGGATCCATGTCAAGCCTTGCAGCCTTCATCCCTGTGTTCATGAAGGCGCTGTAGCGTGCTGGCATGGCAGCGCCTGCTTGCAGCCCGCGGTCCAGACCGCTGCCGAAGAATCCCTCGAGCTTCTTTAGGTTCTCAGGCGTTACGCTTCCACTGCGGGACTCGTAGCGCAGTATGCTGTCCTTGGAAATGCCAACATGCTCGGCCAGCCTTCTCATGCTCAGGCCGTATAGTCTCCTCAGCCTCTGCAGCTCATGGCCGTCTATCTCGCTGCGGTCCGAAACGAACCTGGCAGCACGCTTCCTTATCCTGCCGTGCAGCGCCTCCTCCAGCGACTCGCCGGATATGCACGTAACGCCGTGGCGCGTGAATGCCGTGCTATGGCGCAGCCTGCCCGTCCTGCACCTGTCGCCGACCACCAGCACGCTGCCGTCGAGGAACGCACCGAGCTTGCCCAGCGCCGTGGCTTCTGCAGGCGCCAGCGCGTCGATGTTCTCCATGAACTTGATTATGTACAGGCTGCCGTGCTTCTCCACGATCATGTCGAAGAAAGAGCGGAGCTCGTCTGCGCGCACGCTGGCGTAGCCCTCGCGCTCCACAAGCCTTGTGCTGCTTTCGACAAGAGACCTCCTTCGCATGATTTGGATTTCCCGCGCATGTATTTATCCTTTCACTTTGCGTGCGGGCGTGCCTGAGCAGCTCAGGTGCCGCCAAGCTGCGAGAATACTTTCTGAGCTATCTCTGGGCCAAGAAGCAGTATGACCTTCTCCCTGTTGGCGCGTATGTCCGACACGCGCTTTATGCCGTTGTTGAAAAGCCTGCGCGCCCTTGCCCTTCCTATCTGCTCGAGGCGCACCAGGTCTAGCAGCTCCTCCTTTATCCCGTAGCGCAGGCGGACGCGCGTGTCGATAAGCGAGTGCGCCGATTTCCTCGATGCCTTGGCCAGCTCTACCGCCGAGTACATGAGCCAGTCGGCGTTCATCAGCTTCGAGAAGAGGGCACCCGGCGTAGTGGCGTACTTTTTCACCAGGCTGTTCTCGTCGAGCTCATCCATCCAGTCATTGAGCATCAGCGCAGTGCTGAACGCGGCCACTGGGTCGTAGGAGCCGTAGTCAATGCCGTTGGCATACAGGTATACGCCCTTGTTCATCGCTCTCCTCATAACGAACTGCGCCTCCGCCTCCTCGGTTGGGCGTATGTAGGGGCGCATCTCCACAGTATTTGACACCATGTAGAGTATGCCGAGCGGATCAGCCGCCATGTCAAGCGAATCAAGTATCCACTTCGCAGACATCGGGTCTATGTAAAGCTCAGATACGCGCTTGCCTATCTTTGTCGCAATGTAGGAGCCCTTAGCGGCAGCCTCTATGAAACCCCAGGCATCCAGGTCGTCGAGGACCTGCCCTATGACATTTTTCATGTGAAGGTTGTCGCCATACTGGTGGCCGTAGAATGTCTTCCTTATGAAGCCATGTATGGAGCTTACGTCGTTTAGGAAGTCCTCTGCTATGAATGCCAGCAGGTGAGTCCTCAGTATCGGCACTACGCCGAGATTAGAATCGATTGGCTCAGCCTCGGCCTCGAGATAGCTTTTGTACAGCGATATGACGTCGTACTTCGAAGTTGCTATAAGCAGTGCCCTGCCCTCTTTGTCGTACTTTGGCCGCCCGGCTCTGCCGAACAGCTGCATGACCTCGTTCACGCCTATGCGGTCAGCGCTGATGCCGTTGTGCCTGTGTATGTCGCGTATCAGCACCGTGTGCGCAGGCAGGTTTACGCCCATGCCCAATGTCGTCGTAGAGCATACAGCCTTTATCAGGTTGTTCTTGAAGGCATCCTCTACGGCGAAGCGCTGTGCATTCATCAGCCCGGAATGGTGGAACGCTACGCCGCTCTTCACCTGCTCAGCCAGCTTGACGCACTGTGCAGTCGGCCGCTCCAGCGCGCCAAGGACCTTGTCGCTCACCTTCGCAAGCTCCTCGACCTCCTTCTGCGTCAGCAGCTTCCTGATGTGTGGCGCCAGCCTCACCGCGCCTGCCTCGGTGTTGCGCTTCGATGCGTAGAATATGAGCACCTGCTTCTTCTTTTCCAGCGTGTCCTCCAGCACGCGTATCTCAGGTATTGCGCTCTTCCCGGCAAGCTCCTCCTTGTCCTCGTCGCCGTAGTACACGGAACCGTCGCTGACTATGCCCTTCCTCAGCTTTACAGGCCTGTAGTCGCTGACTACGAGCTCCGCCTTCAGCCATTCTGCAAGTTCCTTGGGGTTGCCTATCGTGGCGCTCAGCGCTATGAGCTGGGCGCTCGCCATCTCGGACAGCTTGGTTATCAGGAGCTCGAGCGTGGGCCCGCGGTCCGGCTCTCCAAGCATATGTATCTCGTCGAAGACTATGCAGCCGACCTGGGGCAGCCAGGATATCTTATGCCTTATCAGGCTGTCAAGCTTCTCTGTTGACACGAATATCATTTCGTATTCCGAGAGCCACATGTCCGAAGCGTCGAGATCCCCCATCGAAATAGCAGTCTTTATGTAGGGGTACGCTGCCTTGAACTCGTTGTACTTCTCGCTGACCAGCGCCCTCATCGGGGCTATGTAGAGCGCCTTCTTGCCCTTCGAGAGTATTGCATTGACACACGCAAGCTCTGCCACGAGCGTCTTCCCGCTTGCGGTTGGAGACGCAACCAGCATGTTCCTGCCGGCCAGCAGTCCCTTTTCTATGGCAGCTGCCTGCGGCGGGGTAAATGCGCTGATGCCCCTGGCTTCAAGCGATTCGACGACCTCGCGGGGGACCATCGGCCTGATGTCGGTTACATCCATCGCTAGCCATTGGGCTTCAAAGGAATAAGTAGCTTTCTGAACTGCTCAGGCTATGAAGGCCTCCAGCCTGCCCTTATCGACCTGCGGCGCTCTAGGGTGCGGAATACTATCGAGCCCTTGTCCCATTCTGTGAACTTCAGACGCTCCCTGGGAGACTGCTGGCTGCTGGCCCTTCCGGCTGCCTTCAGTGCTGCCATAAACGCCTTGTGGAGTCTGGGTGTGCTGCCTGCCGATGCCAGCACGGCCTTTCCGCGCTTTGCTATGCCTGTCGCGGCGTAGACTGCAGTGCTTATCAGGGCCGGCTGCAGGCGGCGCGCCTGCTGATCTGGAGTTGCGGCTGCATTCTTGTCGCTGTACACATCATAGAAGCGCCATGCCGGGTCGTTCCAGTAGCCGGTCAGCGAGCTCTGGACGTCGTGCGCCAGCACATTCCCAGGCCTGAAATCGTGGACAATCACTATCGCGGGCTTCTTGCTGGGCTCTTTCGGCCTGCTCAGATATTCCCTGATGTGCTCCTCGACCAGCACGCCAGCTGCCGCCTGCCTCTCTGCCGGCGCGCTGCTGCGCACCGCCTTCGCCTGCGGCTGCTCTGTCCTAGTCCTTATCAGGTTCTTAAGCGAGGCTTCAGCCGTCACCTGAACGGATGAGGCATGGCTATGCTTTTCCCTTGGCTGCCTGCTGCTTTCCACAAACAACTGGAAGTCGTCTGCGTTATCCATTGTTTCTTTGCCCCCTGTGTAAAAGTTAGGGTATTAGATAGCATCAGATATAAAAGCCTTTCGTATCGCGGCAGCAGGGCTGCGCCTGGCCTGCTTTAAAAAGAAAAAAGAGATAAAAGAAAGGGAAAACCTGTTTATTCCTGGCCCAGTCCGGCGCCGATCACGGCTATTATGAAGCCGATTATCGCAGCCGTGAGGTATGCAGTGCTGCCAAGGCTCAGTGCTATCAGGGTGAATCCTGCCGTGACAGCCGCGCATCCTGCAGCCATGCCGAACTTGTGGCCGGCACCCTGCAGCAGGTACGTGAAGCTGACTATGAACAGGATTATCGAGCTCACCACTGCGCCTGCATACAGCAACGGCAGCCAGATCGTGCTTACCGCCTGTCCGAAGGCCACGCTGCCCGTGGAGAGCAGGTAGACCAAGGCCAGATAGATGATGCTGCCTATGAACTGCAGCACGAATGCCGTTGGGTTCGATCTACTTCCTTTCGCCATTTCAATCACATTTAATGACTGGTCTTGCAATCCTTTAAAAGGCTTGCTTGGTGTTCGTCTCATGTCATATAAATTTGATTTTATGTATTTCTTAAGCAGCACGCTACTCGCATGCTTATAGATTTTCCTGGGCAATAAACTGCCGTGAGCCAATGAAGCTGCTGCACGCCCTGCCGCCGTACAACCTGTTTGGTATTGAGGAACAGGACTACGGCAGCGCCAAGGTCGTGGCCCTGCCCGTGCCTTATGACTCTACCGTCAGCTACGGCACTGGCACGAGGCATGGCCCGCACGCAATCATAGAAGCCAGCAGAAGCATGGAGCTCTACAGCGAAGCGCTGGGGTGGACTCCTGCGAGCGCCGGCGTGTACACTACTGAGGAGCTTGAGCCGGACATGGGCTCGCCAGAGCGCACCGTAGCCAGGATAGCCAGGGAGGCAGAGCTGATAATCTCTGACGGCAAGATGCCGCTTGTCCTTGGGGGCGAGCACACAGTGGCGCTGGGGCCGATGAACGCCCTTAAGAAGCTCGGCAGGAAGTTCAGCGTGCTGCACTTCGACGCACATTCGGACTCGCGCGACGAATTCATGGGCACCAAGTACTCGCATGCCTGCGTCATGGCCCGTGCAAGGGAGCTTGCGGGCAGGTGCTACAGCATAGGAGTGAGGAGCATAAGCGAGGAGGATGCCAAGGACAAGAGCCGCTCGAAGGACACACTCTACATGAAGGACATGCAGGGCATGGGAGCAGACGAGATAGCCAAGAGGGCGTGCGCAGGCTTGGGCGACGACATTTACATAACAATAGACCTAGACGTGCTTGACCCTGCCGAGATGCCCAGCGTAGGCACCCCCGAGCCTGCAGGCATGCGCTATGCCGAGCTTACGGCAATAATAGGGAAGGTACTGGAAAGGAAGAAGCTTCTAGGGTTTGACATTACAGAGCTCAGCCCGATACCAGGGCTGGCAGCCCCTAATTACCTGGCAGCCAAGCTGGCCTATCACGTCATAGGATGCGCGCTGAAAGGGCAGGAGAAGACATGAGCGGGCGCACTTACCCGCGCATCGATATCTTGAAGCATTCCATGGGCAGGGATTCGGTTCCGAAGACAGGGTCGGCGGCGAAGGCTGCCGCAACACCCATGGCGGCAAACCAGTTCGGCTGGGACGCGGCATTCTTTATCACGCTGACAAACGCATCGCGTGCGGCATCCACTATGTCCATCCTGCCCTTTGAGAGCAGGTCGTTGGAATAGGACAGGAAGGTGCTGCGCATCGCCGATGCTGTGCCGCGTATGCCCTCTAGTTTTGGATTGAGGACTTTTGCTGGCACCTTGCCGTCAAACTTTTCGGAAAGCGCGTCGACCGCAGCCTTGCACTGAGGGTCAAAGTTCTTTTCAATGTATTCCCTCATCTTTCTGTGGCTTGGCGTTTCCGTTGTGGTCTGCATTGAAAATCACACGCATTTATGCATTATACTTGCTGTACTGGAGATATTTATGCCTGGCGGAGCCACATTTTTCGTTTTTAGAAGTAATTAAATACATAAATGATAAATAGTTTTTGTGAGTAAAAAAGGGAGAAGGATTTACTATGCCTGCATTGTAGTAGTTCTTGTCGTAGCAATTTATTTGATTTATGAGAGTTCTTTTCAATCAACCAATATTTTGTGTGGGCAAACAAATTATACTTATGTAATGAATCCACAGTATGGAGGATGGGTTGGATATGTAGGCATTTTACAAAATGCAAATTTAAAAATTGAGGGTGTTAACGGAACATTTATTATACCTTCGACTTTTCATACTCCAATAGCCAAAAATGAAGGAATATCTATATGGTTAGGGCTTGGTGGTTATTCTACTCCGATGAATACATTAATTCAGTCGGGGATTGAAATTGATAATTTGAGCATGCCACAATTTAATCTTTATTACCCTAGTTATTTTGTGTGGTATGAGCAGGACTATATAAAAAATAAAACGCAAATTTCATTAGTACCAAATAGCGTAGTTTCTGTTTCAATCCAACTAATCAATAAGAGTAAAAAAAGTTGGAATATTAATATCCGGGCTCCAAATTTTACTAAAACTTTTTTAGCAAATAACCCATTAACAAACAATGTAGATATAGTAGTTGAGCT
>JAKAOJ010000009.1 GCA_021812205.1 Microcaldota archaeon | reverse complement strand
CTCGCACGAGTGGCATATGCCGATGCTGCCTACCACAGGAGTAGAGGCCCCACATGCCTGGCACATCATGATTGTCCCTGAGGCAGCCATCCTCTCAAGAACGGTGATATGGCGTTCAACGTTCATCGGCACCACTTATGCATTTGTTTCAAAGCTTTTTAAGCACTGTGAAGAGGTGCAGCTCGTCATACGGCTCTATCTGCACTGTCTCGATGACATCGAACCTGCCCCTCAGGTTCTTCAGCTCGCTTTCGAAGACCTTCTTCGGATCCATGCCGACGTCCACGCTCTGGGATTTTATTACGAAATAGGCATATCCGCCCTTTTTCAGGAATCTGGAGTTCTCCAGGAGTATCTGCGCCTGCTCCCTTGCAGAGACGTCCTGATATATGATATCGCAACTGTCGACGGTGCCTGAATAAATGTCAGTGTGCATCGCATCGCCAAGTATCGGCAGCATGTTCGGCCTGCGCTCGCAGACATTTATCAGCTCGCGCATATTGCGCTCGGACAGCTCAACGCAGTAGACTGCGCCACCACTGCCGACTATGTCGCTGACGTGGCTCGCTGTTGTGCCAGTGGCGGCGCCAAGATATAGCACGCTCATGCCATGCGCTATCTTCATCGTCTTGAGGCCGTTCAGCACGGCAGCAGCAAGCTTGCTTCTGTATGGGTTCCATAGCCTGTACTCAACGCCTCCCAGCTCAACAAGCCCTTCGCCGTATACCCTATGGCCCTTAGCGAGGTTCACGGTGGCCAGCTTCCCGCCTACCATGTATACGCCGTCAAAAAGCCTTTCGACGCCTTCGCCAGCCATTGAATCATGAGAATTTAGACAGGTCACCCTATAAAAGGCTAGTGCAGTTGCGTCATATGCTGTTCAGCGGCTGTTCAGCTTTCCCCATGTATATCCGATCAGGCTCCTGACGAAGTTCTCCTTGTCAGTTATCTTGCCGTTCTCCTCGAAGACGTACGCCCCTTCATCTTCAAGCGACCTCCTCTCCTCATCGCTCAGAATCTCGCCCAGCTCCGCAGATATCACCCTGTCAGCGCCAACCTTGTTGCTGAGGTAGGTGACGCTCGCGTTCTTGGGCGGGCTCTTCCGCTTTGTGGAGATGAAGAGCGCTTCCAGCAGACCCTTCGCAGACCTCTTGTACAGCACAGAGGCCGTGGTGTAGTTCCTTGCGCGTACGTTCATCTTGGCCTTTTCGAAATCCTTCACAGCCCTCTGGAACAGGCCTCTCACATCCATCATCCACGCCAGTAATGAAATCCTGCCTATCTTTAAATAGTTTCTCGCGCCAAGCTGATTAACACGATAAAAACATGGGTAGTGATGGTAGAGAACATCCTCATAAGCAGGTTCCTGATGGACGTAATGCCGATAGCTGCAAGCGCCTCCACCGAGGAAGATACGATAAAGCGCTTCACCGAAGTCGTGCGCAGCCTGTTTGGCATAGACCGCGCGAACGTCAACCTGCTGCAGGCCAACCAGCGGCCAGAAAGTGGTGTAACCGAGTACCTAATCAACACGCGTAAGGCGTATGTGGACAACCAGCTGAGCGAGTACTCTGCATTCCCGGAGCTGATAAGCTATAAGAACCAGGGCTTCATGAGCGGTGCATTCCTGCCTATAATGGCGCACGGCAAGGTTATTGCCACGCTGGAGCTACTCTCAAATTCGGAGAACAAATTCTCAGACGACCTCGTCGGAAGCGTGGCCTTCGGCGCTGCGTTCATAGGGTTCTCCTTGGCATACAAGGTCGAAGCAGGAAGGAACGTCAGGCTTGCAGGCTACTTCGATTCGGCGTTCGGGTCTGACATACCGCAGTTCTTGGTCTCGGCAAACGGCACAATAGCCAAGTCAAACAAGGCCGCAATGCGCAAGTTCGCTGCCCTGGCAGGCCAGGAGGCGAATATCAACGGAATAATCGGCATGGATTTTGCAGCGTTGTCCCAGCTGGTCAACGGCAAGTATAAAATAGCAAGGATAGGCCCGGCAGGCGAAGAGATGCTTGCACGCATATCCGCCTCGAGAATCAGCGACACGCTCATACACGTAGTTGCGGAGGATGTCACCCACGCGGCGTATTTCGACGCTGTTGCAGGAGCGCTGAAGCCGCAGGGTGAAGTGATGCTTGCGCTCCTGAAAGACGACCTTACCATAAGCAGGGTGTATGGGGGCGTTGGCAGCCAGTTCTCAGCTGCGGTTGCCGCCTTGCCAGGTAGGAAGCTCACGGATATATTCGACCGCAAGGCGCATGACCTTAAGCCTGCAGGCGAGGCCAAGCCCGGGTCGTCGGTGTCAGGCACGGCTGACATGATGCTCCCTGACGGCCTTACAGTGCGCGTGCGCTATGCGCTGAACTACTCTCCTGCCGGGCCGATGCTGGTCGTGTCTAGCGCCGACCTGGAGAAATATGTGTCAGGCCTCAAGTCAGACCTTGGCGACTTCATAAATGCCACGTCAGACGTGGTTATGACGGTTGATGAATCCGGCTACATAACAGACTGCAACCTGTCCGTGGAACACGTCCTCGGCTACCCGAAGGAGGAACTCGTCGGCAGGAGCATACGTGACCTATACCGGGACACCGCAATACTCGACCGCGACATAGCATATGTGCGCTCCGGCGGCAGCATAGACAACACCTACGTGAACGTGGCGAAGAAGGACGGAGAGCCGATTCCAGCCACGCATTCGGTCAGGCTGCTGAGGAGTGCAGAGAAGTCAAGCTACCTGTTCCTCATCCGTGAGCTAGCTACAAAGAACATGGTGGAAGACCTGCAGGCGTCGCTCCGGCAGGCTGCTGCCACTGAGAAGAACCTCAGGACCACCGGCACATTGAAGTCACAGTTCATATACAACATATCGCATGAGCTGAAGACGCCCCTGACCAACATAAAGGGGTTCGCCAAGCTCATGTATGACGGCGATTTCGGCACACTCAACGAAGAGCAGAAGGAGTACGTGAAGACCATCCTAGACGAGAGCGACAGGCTTATGCTCATAATAACGCAGGTGCTCGATGCAGCAAAGCTCGAGGCACAAAAGGTCAAGCTCGAGATAAAGGAGGTCAACCTGCGCGACCTTTCCGAGAATCCTACCATAAAATCTATGGAGGAATCTGCGCGCAACAAGGGTCTAGAGTTTTCGTGGGACGTCGCGTACGATGTCCCCAACATCATGGCGGATCCGAACCGGCTCATACAGGTGCTGGTGAACCTTATCGGCAACTCAATAAAGTTCACCGAGAAGGGCAGCATATCTGTGCGCGTGACAAAGAAGGGGAGGAAGTATGTAGAATTTACGGTTGCTGACACGGGCATAGGCATAAGCGATGAGGACAAGAAAAAGGTATTCAAGAAGTTCTACCAGGCCCCAAAGAAGAGCCTTGTCAAGCCTGATGGCACCGGAACGGGCCTCGGGCTCTCGATAACGCACGACATAGTCAGCCTGCACGGCGGCAAGATAGGGTTTGAGTCACAGCTCGGCAACGGCTCCTCGTTCTGGTTCACGATGCCTATAGTGTACAAGGAGAAGAAGGAGAAGCAGTGATGCAGTCGGCTGCAGCCCTCATCCAAAGTACGATTCGCACGCATCCCCGACGCTTGCCATCTTTGCATAGGCGTTGTACAGCTGCGTGTAATTAAGGCCAGAGAAGACACCCTCATACTTCGTGCCTGATATAGCCCCGCTGGTCGAGTTGATAGTGATCACCAGCGCAGGCCCTGACCCGACAGACTCCTTTGCCTTTGTCGTGTACGTGGCGGTGTAGATGTCGCCCGAAGACTGGGCTATCGACAGGCTCATGTTGTAGGGCGCCGCTGCCGTGCTGTTCTGGTATGTTGATGGGCCTGTCGGCACGGTTCCGTACTGGCTTATGTAGTCGGCGTCATACATCGATTGTGTGCACTGCAGCGTCTTAGCATAGGCGTTGCTATAGTTGAGCATCAGCGGGTAATACTCTGTAGCCTGGAGCTCCTGCATAACCTGTGATGTTGCAGAAGGCACGGTAGTAACTATGGCGGATACGGTAGTTGTGGAGGTTGCGTTGTTGACGTTTATCTTTATAGTCGTGGCCTTTCCCTCAAGCGAGGCAGGGGGCAGAGCCCTTATGTATGCCGAATCAGGCGCCATGCCTATGCTGGCGCTGATAGGCACAATTTGAACATACGCTGATGTGCCGACTGACTTGAGCGTCAGTGCCATGTTTGCGCTTGAGGCGCCGTAGTTGACGTGCACCGTAGTGCCCTCTGTGAGCGTAACATTGAGCACCTGGCTGATGAATACCGGCGTCTTGGTTATGTAGATGTAAGCAGTTGCTCCAGACATCCCGTGCAGGAACGCAACATATTCCGTGCCTGCCATTCTGAACACTGTTCCGCTGCTTGTTATATTCAGCGTTGTGGCGTCTGTTATGTTTGGCACGCCACTGGACAGCGCAGATGCTGCTACGCCTATTACCGCGGCAAGCACCAGCACCACGATACCTATCCGCAGGTACGGGTCGCTGATTCTGGTGCCCTTGCGGCTGTGGTGCCTATACTCTTTGATCGCCATAAAGGCTATTCATCAGATAAGGCTTATATTCCTTGCTAAAATGGCCCACGTCCGCAAGCTGCCATGCTGCAATGTGCGTAAAAGGGGCAATCAGCAAGCTATATTATTTCTTTCTGCGGAAGTCATACCGGCGATTGGATGGAGAACCCTTCGGACATAGCAAAGGAAGTGCTTGACGTTATAAACGAGAGGCAGCAGATAACCTACAACGAGCTTAGCGACCTGATGTTCAGCAGGGGCGTGCCAAAAGACCGAATGGACGGCACGCTGCAGAGCCTCGAGGCAAGCAAGGCGATAGCTTCAAGGAGCAGTGGCGGCATAATGACATATTACCTGCTTCAGGACACAAACGCGCTCAGGAAGGTGCTTATAGTCGAGGACGACAAGAACATAAACAAGCTCATGGCGCTCTCGCTGGGGAAGGGCTTCGAGATAAACCAGATATATGACGGCGGCGAGGCTGTAGACTTCGTGAAATCAAACTCGCCTAACCTGGTGATACTCGACCTGATGCTGCCTCACAGGGACGGGCTGGACATATGCCAGACAATAAAGAGCGACCCTGCGACTAGCGGCACTATAATCATACTCGTCAGTGCTATGGACCCGACAAACAACAGGTTCAAGGGGATAAAGTACGGCGCAGACTACTACATAAAGAAGCCGTTCGATCCAGTAGAGCTCCGCAGCCTTGTGACCCTGTTCCTGCGCAAGAAGGGCAAGCGGTTCGATGCACTTATAGACCTGCCTGACGAGGAGCGCATATCCAAGGAGATTGAGCGCTCGCTCAAGGAGGGCGAGAAGTACGCGATAGGCACACTGCGCATCGACAACCTCGCCGCGTACGCCAAGCGGTTCGGCGAGAAGTCCGCCATAGTTATACTGAGGCTCATATCACAGCTTCTTCAGGACGTGATAAAGAGCAAGTCGCCAAACGCGTTCGTTGGCTTCCTAAACAGCGACGAGTTTGTCATAGCAGGCATGAAGGAAAGCGTAGCTGCCACAGTGGAGGAGGTGCAGCAGGAGTTCAGCAACGTCCTGCCATTCATCCTCCAGGACGAGGGGTACCGCCAGATAGACCTCAACATAGACTCCCTGTTCGAGAGCAAGGAGGTGCCTAAGCTCTCGCTCATATACACAGAGACGGAGAAGAGCGCCCTAAAGGAGCGCAGGGAGGAGATACTGAGTGCGAAGGGCGCCTCCCCATCCGAGATAGGCACCTACACTTACGACGAGCTGCAGCGGCTCTTCGGCAGGGACGACCTGGACATAACGATCACGCGGGACGCGAGCGGCGTGCGCATCCGTGTCGGCAAACACTCTGATGATGTAGATGCGCAGTAAAGCCCGTGCAATGAAGGCGCAACAGGCGCTCGACTACATGATATCATACGGCATAGCGCTCCTAATAATAGTGCTGGCGCTGTATGTGGTGGTGAAGCTGGGCGCGTTCAATACTGCCGTGGCGCCTGATTCGTGCACGTCCTCGCCTCCGTTCCTGTGCCCGTCATACGCAATAAATACATCTGGCGCAGTGCTGATGAAGATAGCACAGAGCTCAGGCACAGCCATAACGGTCACCGGCATGGCATGCTCCACCTCGCTCAGCCCGACCAACTCCAGCGAGCCCCAATACGGAAACATGCATGTGCTTGGGTATGCCGCCGCGCCTTCATACTACCCAAACAACGCATTGGCGGGCGGAATCACGATATACAGCGATTCCTCCGCGCTGCTGTCGACGTACTGCTACGGGCCATCAGGCCAGGCAGCCTCAAGCCTTGGCGACAGCTTCACGGGCTACATATGGCTCAACTACACCAGCCCCGCGTCCCCGCAATCACACACAATAAACATGGTGGCCCAGTTCACGGTGAAGTACACCTGAGCCGCGGCCATGAGCTACAAATAAAAGCTTTGGTAGATATACTCTTCTAGGTGCTGGGATGGTGCGCGCATTCATATTTGTGCTTGCATTGCTCGCAGCCGCAGCCATGGCAGGCGCAGCGCACGCCTCGTACGTTGTCATAACAGAACCGTACAACGCGACAATAACGCATGCCAACGGGAGCATATACCTTGGCAAGGTCGGCCCGGGCCAGACATTCATCGTGACGATACAGTCAGCCACGGCCAACAGCACAGGGGCGAAGCTGGACTACGGTTGGAACCAGCTGAACGCGACAGACGTGCCTGCAGGGTGGGTCGTAAAGAACTCGCCGCTGTACAGGCAGACGCTTTCCGTCGAGATAACGCCGGCTTCTGATGCACCGACAGGCACATACATGTTCAGGCTGACAGCCATAAACATCGGCAACTATTCCAAGATAGGCTCGATGAGCTTCACGGCATACGTGAATGTAACCCCAGACGTCTTCCACTTGGGGGTAAGCCCTACTAAAGTTGCCGCGGGTGTAGGCTTGCCAAGCAACATATACATAACGATAAACAATACGGGGGTCTCAGACAGCCCTTTCATTATAAACGTGACGGGTCTGCCTGCATGGAGCGTGCCTCCACAGGCTGTCATAGCGCTGCACCACACATCAGCCACGTTCGCCTATCCCGTCTATGAGTACACCCCAGGCGTGTACAAGGCGGTGGTGCACGTCTCTTCGCTAGAGAGCCCATTGGTAGAAAAGAGCGCTGTTGTTACGCTTACGGCAAAGGCAGGCCTGGCGAGCGACTATGCATCGATAGGCGATGGTTCGGTCATGTTCCCGATAGTCTACGAGCCAGCGTATGCCATAATGTACCTTCTGAGCCTGCTTTTCGGGCAGGCAAAGTAAAGCCTTACTGAACGTGATCCTATATGGCAAAGTCAAGGTCCAAGCCGCACCAGAAGCAGCAGTTCGCCGTGCACCCAATAAGGGTGGCGAGCCAGCTCGATCTAGCGCGCTACCTGTGCGACTTTACGCCGGGTGCGATGCCCTTATTCGCACTGAAGGAGGGCAATAAATACAGGCTTTTTGCAGAGGGCGAGAAGATAAACGATACGCACATAATATACTACACCGAAAGCGACAGGGTGGGCAGGTACTGCGTCTACACCCCGCCGTCCGCTTCAGCAAAGGAGAGCCTGGAGATAACGGACAGGCGCAGCGAGCCAGACTACAGGGTGTACAGGCTCGACATGGTGGAGTTCCTTACCAAGCCATACATGGAGAAGCGCTTGCATAAGGACGAGATAGCGTTTCTTCGCGTGAGCGACCCAAGGCCGATAATAACATCTCTGATGCACAAGGGCATATCCAACGAGACGATAGACAAGGTCTACGCCTTCAGGCACAATGGCGAGACATTTATAGGCACGTTCGACCTGATGGCCGACAAGGCTGAGCCAACGTGGTTCGTCTTCGCCAAATTCGATATGGATGGCGCGCACGGGTTCTTCCGCTACAGCACTCAAGCAGACAAGGTTGAGCCCACGGATGCGCCCTTCGACAACCAGTACTTCTACGTGCGCATCGTCAATCTTGCCGAGCCCCTGCCCGGATTCAGGCCGGAGGGGTCTAAGCTCTGATGCGCTGCCGCAATAGGCAACGCATAAAAAGCATGCTAAGCAAATAGATTTCGCGCATTCGTGCGATGCCCGAATAGCTCAATGGTAGAGCGAGTGGCTGTTAACCACTAGGTTGCAGGTTCGATCCCTGCTTCGGGCGATTGTTATGCCAGCGTAGCAACATAACCTATTTATATATGTCATAATATGACATATAGCGACTGCAATGTCCGACATAGAGATAAAGAACTTGGTGAAGCTGTTCACTGTCCTTTTGCTCAGCAAGAAGGAACAGTATGGCTATGAAATAATGAAGGAAGTAGAAAAGAAGACAGGAAAGAAGGTCAGTCCGGGGCAGATATATCCGTTCTTGAAGCAGCTCAAGAAGTACAACTATGTCGAGACTAAGGGCAGGGCAGAAAGGGACAAGCAGGCCTATTACCTGACTCCAGCGGGCAGGAGGTTCGTGGCACGGCTCTCAGATAAGTTCGGAGACATGTTCGAGATTGCAATAAAACCAAAGCTTACTGTGTGCGCACATTGCAACTGCGAGATATACAAGGGCGGATATAAGGAAAGGATTAACGGCAAGCTCCTGAGCTTCTGCTGTGAGAACTGCGCTAAGGGCTACAGGACGCTGAATACTCAATAATATTGGTGAGAATATGGCCAAACAAACCTTTTCTGGAATAAGTGTGAAGGCAGCTGCAATAAC